>JBAPYC010000390.1:0-1578 GCA_049284535.1 Streptosporangiaceae bacterium | reverse complement strand
CGGCCGAACTCGGCGGCCTGGTCCGCGGCACCGCGCCGGTAGGCCACCACGGCCCGGTCGGCTTCGGCCCGCGCCAGCCGGCCCGGTCCAGTGCCCTCGATCAGCTCGGTCACCACGGCCAGATGAGCCTCCGCGAGGTCCCAGTCACCGAGCCGGTGGTGCACGTCGGCCAGCTTGTGCTCGATCCCGGCCTGGATTGCGCGGCTACCATCTCCAGCGGTGCCGTCACCCCCGGTGCCGTCACCCCCGGCCCCGTCACCCCCGGCCCCGTCGCCGCCGCCAGCGATCGCGGCAGCGGTCTCGAATTCGGCCAGCGCCTCCTGGTACCGGCCCAGCACCACCAGCACATCGCCCATGGCGATCCGGCCTGGCAGCTGCGGGTATCCCAGCGCCAGGGCCCGGCTCAGGTGCGCCCGCGCCTCCGTATGCGCGTACAGTTCCCTGGCCACTTCGGCGGCGCGCCACCACCACTGCGCTGCCTCGGTGTCGCGGCCGGCCAGCTGGAGGTGCCCGGCGACGGTCGCGGCCCGGGTCGCGGCCGGGTCGCGCTCATACCGGCGGATCAAGGTGCTGGCCGCGCGGCCATGCAGGAGGCGTCGCCGGGCCAGGGTGGCCGATTCATACGCGGTACGGCGCAGAGCGTCGTAGGGGAAGCCGTAGGACGGCGCCCCGTCCGGCGCCGGCGGCGCGATCTCGGTCAGCAGTGAGCGGGATAGTGCCTCGTCGATCGCCTCGACGATCTCGTCCTCGCCCCGCCCGCTTACCACCCGGAGCAGGTCGGCGTCGTTGTCGCTGCCGAGCACCGCAGCCGCGGTCAGCATCTGCCTGGTCGGCTCGCTGACCGCCTGCAGCCGGGTGCGCAGCAGATCCCGCACGCTGGCCGGCGGCCACCAGTCGCCCGTGTCGTCACCGCCCGTGACATCACCGCCGGCGCCGGCCGCGGCCGCGCCGGCCCCCGCCATGCGGAGCGCCTCGACGTACTCGTGCACCAGCATGGGCAGCCCGCGCGTCTCGGCTAGCAACCGGGCCACGTCGATCGCCGGCATCCCGTCCGCGGCCAGCAGCACGGCAATGGCCTTCGCGTCGAGAGGGCCCGGCTCGATGGTCTCGCCGAGCCCCTGGCCGCCGGCCTCGTTCAGCGCGGTGCGCAGCACCCGGAGCCGCCCGCCCTGTTCGGTCTGCCAGCTCAGCACGAGCAGGAGCGGCCAGTCGGCCAGCCGCCGCACCAGGTAGGCCAGCAGGCCGAGCGAGGAGCTGTCGGCCCAGTGCACGTCCTCCACCACCATGACCCCGGCCGGCCCGGAACCGGCGGAAGCCCGGGATCCTTCGCCCGGCCGCGATCCTCCGTCCGGAGTGGCCGCGGCCCGCAGGATGTCGGCGATCGCGACGTACATCCGGATGACGGCGACCGGGCTGTCCAGCGCGGGCGCGGCCGTATCCGGCTGCGCGGCGGCCAGCGCGGGCACCAGCCGCCCGGCCATCGCCAGGGTCTGAGCGGGGAGCACATCGGGCAGCTCGGGACGGATGGCCAGGGCGGTCCGCAGCAGGTCCGCGGCCAGCACGAACGGGAGTCCGGTC
>JBAPYC010000389.1:0-7020 GCA_049284535.1 Streptosporangiaceae bacterium | reverse complement strand
CTGCGGATCGCTGGTCGGCAGGGTCGCGAACGCGCGGAAGCGGGCCGGATGCGCGCGGACGGCGTCGGTGACCTCGTCATTGGCTTCCCGGGCCAGCGTGGTGGCGTCGGCGGCGGGGAGCGCCTGGGTGGCGGGCGTGACGACCGACAGGATCGAGACGTCGATCCCGGCGGCGTCCATCGCCTCGACGCGGCCCTGGCCGATGTCCTCGAGCCGGGCCTGGTTGTCGCCCATGGTGTTGAAGGCGACACTCTCGTCTCGCGCCCCGCCCGGCAGGCGGCCGAGCGCGTCGCGGATATTGACGCTGTTCCAGTGCTCCTCGATCGCGATGATCTTCACGTTGATGTCCTCCAGGTCATCAGTGGCGGACCGCACCCGCTACCACGGGACGGTCTGGCCCTGGTAGTCCAGATATTGCAGCCCGCCCTGGCCGGCCTGAGCCTCGATCGTGTCGACCACGCCAGGGATGCTCTGGCCGATCGTCAGGCGCGCACCGGCACCGCCCAGGTCGGTCTGCACCCAGCCGGGCGCCATCAGCAGCAGCGTGTGCGGGTCGCCGGCGTGGCGGGCGGCGAAGCTGCGCATCAGCTGGTTCAGCGCGGATTTGCTCGCCCGGTAGACCTCGAAGCCGCCCTTGTCATTGTTGGCGACACTGCCTTGACCTGAGGACATCACTGCGATCGTGCCGTCCGGGGGGACGAGATCCTGCAGAGTCTCCACGACGCGCATCGGGCTCAGCGCATTGGTCACCATCAGGCGGACGAAGGTGTCCGTGGACACGTCGGCGACGGTCTCCCCAGGTCCGTTGGTCACCCCGGCGTTGACGAACAGCAGGTCGAACGTCGTCTGGGCCAGACGCTCGTGCAACGCCGCGACCTGCTGGCGAAGCGTGATGTCGACTGTCTCCACGACGAGGCGGCCAGCTGAGGAGCTGGCCAGGTCGTGCAAACCGGTCCGCCCGGCGCCCCGCACCGTTGCGGTCACCTGCCAGCCCCGGGCCAGATACTCGGCGGCCAGCGCGTAGCCCAGCCCACGTGACGCGCCGATGATCAGCGCGGTCTTGCCGGCTGGTGCTGTCATTGCTGTCCCCTCGCTCCGGAGGTGGACCGCTCCGGCCACGACCTCACTCATCGATTGTTGAGCCAACCGTACACCATTCGCTCAACAACTGTAGAGTGGCGGGTGTGAGCGAGCCGGGAAGCAATGAGCCGGGAAGCAGGGCCGCGAAGCGGGCAGCCACCGCCCAGCGCATCCTTGATGCAGCGCAGGCGGAGTTCGGGGAGCGCGGCCTGGAGGGAGCCACCATCCGCCGCATCGCCCAGCGCGCGAACGTGGACCCGTCCCTGGTCATGCAGCACTACGGATCCAAAGCCGCCCTCTTCGCCGTCGCCATCCAGCTGGGGGACGCCACTCCGGATGAGATCACGGCCCATCTGCACGATGTCCTGGACGTCCGGCTCGCTGCCCTGCCCCCGGAGACCAAGGCTCTCGTGCGGTCCATGCTCACCGCGCCCGAAGCAGCAGCTTCGATGAGCGCGTTCCTGAACGAGCGCGTCGCCAACCTCAGTCGCGTCATAGGCGGCGACGATGCCGATCTGCGCGCAGCACTGATCGTCAGCAGCATTCTCGGGCTCACCATCGCCCGCCACTTCCTGAAGCTCGACGCGTTCATCCACGCTTCCGACACCGATATTGCCCGCGTCGCCCGGCCATGGGTCACCACCGGGGTCGACCCCTCAGCCCCGTAGCGTCACCGTTAACCGGTCGAAGCGGGAGAATACGCGGTGAGGATCAGAACGGGTGGAAGTCGGGGTGGCTGTCGTGCCAGAACGTCAGCACGACCTTGCCAATGATGCTCGAGCCCTTGATGGGGCCCCAGTACCGGCTGTCGCATGAGTCTGCCCGGTTGTCGCCCAGCATGTAGAACTCGCCGGGCGGGACCCGGTAGGGATGCTGACGGCTCGCGACCGGCAGCCCGAGCGGGTCGTCGTGCGGCAGGTAGGGTTCGGCCAGCCGCCGCCCGTCGATGTAGATGCTGTTGCCCGAGGAGTAGATCGTCTGTCCCGGCAGCGCGATGACGCGCTTGACCAGGTCGCCTCCTTGCGGCCCGGGGCAGTGGTCGAGCGGCGGGTGGCCGAACACCACGATGTCGCCCTCGCGCACCTCACGCCAGCTGAAGAACGCCTTCTGCACCACGACCCGGTCGTATACGGCAAGCGTCGGCACCATGGACGCCGAGGGGATCCAGAAGGTCTGCAGCGCGAAAGCCCGGATCAAGCCGGCCACCAGCACCGCCACCACGACGATGATGGCCATCTCAGCCAGCGCCCGCCTGCGCTGCCGACGTGGTTTCGGCCCAGGCGCCTCGGTCCCAGGCGCCTCGGTCCCGGGCGCCACCGTGCCGGCCGGGTCGGCGTCAGCAGGATCGGCCATGTCCGGCTGTCCTGCTGATCACCCGCGGGCGGCCCATGGCCGGGATTACGCCCGGCGCGGTCTCAGGCGGGCCGGGCCGGCACTGCGCGGGTCCGTGCGCCTGGCTGGTGGTGGCGGCCCTGGCTGGCCCCGTCGAGGCCAGCAGCCCCGCCGAGACGCCCAGCGAGCCGGCCGCGACCAGCAGTGCGCAGGCCACCGTGCTCAGACGCCGGCCGGGGCGCGGCGTCAGCCACGCGCGGGCCGCACCGGCCAGGTAACTCCAGGCAATCGAGCCCGCCGGGGTCCCGTCCTCCAGGAGCAGGACGGCCAGCTCGGCGGCCTCATCCCCGTGCCGCCGCCGCCAGCGGGCCGGGTAGCACCGCAGCACGGTGTGGACCAGCCAGGTCGCCCGGGGCTCGTCCATCAGATGCCGCCCAGCTGCAGCCGCAGCCGCCCAGCCGCACTGACCCGCTCGAGCGAATCAAGATGCACGCGAAGCGCCGCCGCCCCCGGCGCGGTAATCCGGTACGGATGGCGCCGGTCCTCGGCGGGTAGCGGCTCGATCAGGCCGAGCCGCTCGAGCCGGTCCAGCGCACCGTAAAGCGTGCCCGGCCCGAGCTCGGCACCGGCGATCGCCTTGATGTCCTGGATCAGCGCGTAACCGTGCTTGGGCCCGTCGGCCAGGCTGATCAGGATCAGCGCCGACGCCTCGCCAGCCCGGCGCAGCACGTCCTGCCCGTCCCGTCCGCTCACCGCTATCCGCCCTCCTGCTACGTCAGCCAATATATCAGTCAACGTAGTAGTCGCGCGGGTTAGGCATCATTGATCACCGCTAAAGGAGGAGCCCGTGGCAGCCGAGGTGGTCATGCCGCCACTCCATCCGGGGGAGATCTTGCTGGAGGAGTTCCTGATCTCGCTGGGCGTGAGCCAGCACCAGCTGGCTAAGGCGGCAGGTATCCCGGCCGGGCGGATCCACGAGATCGTCCACGGCCGGCGGCGCATCATCGCGGACACCGCGCTGCGGCTGTCCCGGTATTTCGGCACTTCGGAGCGGTTCTGGATGAACCTGCAGGCCTGCTATGACCTGGAAACTGAAAAAGACCGGCTCGGCGCTGCCCTGGATAACATCCGGCCGCTCCGCGCAACTGACTGAACGAATTACGGCCGAGTCATCACCGGCGCCCAAACCAAAGCCCTCGCCGGCCATGTGATCTGTCGGATCAAAACAGGCGACATGACCAAGGTCCAAGCGTAACGAGGCGTCGCCGGCCCGGATCTGTGCCGACCTCCAGACGCGGGGCTTGCCTTCGTGTGCGGCTGCTCTTGACTCTTCCGTTGCGTGAGGGCTGCATGCTCGTGTCATGTTCAGCATCGGCGAGTTCGCCCGGCTCGAGGGCGTATCTGTCCGCACGCTCAGGCGAATGCGGTCTCCGCCGATTTCAGTCCATGTATTCGCGTCAATGTCGGTGGTGGAGATCATAATCGCGCTGTGAAACTGAGGTATCGCGCGGCTCATCGGCTGCCAGGGTCAGGTCGTGCCAAACCCTTACTGCGACGCGTAACCTGGATGCTGGAGGAGATGGATGGACCCGCAGATCGACCTGACCGCTGACCTTAACGTTGAGGACGACGACGGACTGGGCTGGTCAACCATGGCCGAAGCTCGAAATCCGGCCCGTGTCCGTCCTGGCGTAATGCTGGTGGCCGGAAACCGGCACGCGCAGGCAGTCGTCCGGGTGGTAGCCGTCGATGAGGACGGCCAAGTACATTTCACCATCCTTCCTGGCTCGCTGGAGAAGAACCGCTACCTCATTGGCCGTGCCCTAGCCTGAATGCCGGTCACGACTGGCCGAATTGCGCCTTGGCCGCCGCTGGCGGCGAGAAGCTTGCCACAGGTCAAACCGAAGCCGCTGGCGCGATCGCTGCAGCAGTTGCTTAATGGCGACCACCGTGGATTCCGGGCCCGCCAGGGCTCGACATAGCTGCCGGCGATATGCGTCACGGCAGCCCGGGAGGTCCTGGTGCCGCCTCAGGCAGCGTTTGCACGTTTCGATCGCACCACTGGCGTCCAGAAGCGAGTAGTCGAACGAGGCATGAAATGGGCGGCGCCCGGTGGGAGACTTGCCGCGATGAGCGCCGACCCCAAGGTCCCCGCAGCGCCACAACTCCGTGCGATCCGCGAGGTATGGCTCGGGCGGGCGATCGAGCGTCTCGAAGCTGACCCGGCGATCAGTGCCGCCGGGTTCGTCGGGTCCCTCGGTCGCGGAGCAGCTGATGACTGGAGCGACATCGACCTCCTCGTGGTGGTGCCCGATGACCAGGTAGAGCACTATGCTGACGCGACGCAGCTACCCGGATCGGAACAGGCCATCTGGAGCATCGACGCCCGTCACAATGCGCCCCGCGGTGCCGGCGCGGTCGGCGTCCGTTATGTCATCGACGGCCTTCCCCCGCACGTGGACTGGTACATCTACCCGTGCAGCCTCGCCGCCTGGGCCGCGGATGCCAAAGTCATCTTCGACCCCCACGGCCTCCCTCGGCTGAATGACACCTTCTCCGAGTACCAGGAGAAGCGCGATGTCCAGCCCCCTGTGCCCAAACCAGCTAACGCGCACCGGCTCCTGCAGGTCTCGCTCATCCCGGTCGCCGCCAAATACGTCGTGCGACGGTCGGCCGACGCCGGTCGCATGGTGGGGTTCGTCGGCGGCCCGCACGTACCCGAGGCCGCACCGGCGGAGTACTTGCAGATGCTTCGACGGCTGCTCGTCCAGTACCGCGACGACGCACCAGAGGAGATGCTGGCCTCCGGCAGTCGCTACCTCGACCTTGCCGAAGCTGTGTTGTAGGGCGGCCAGAAATAGGGCAAACGTTGCCTGACGCTAGGACACTGACGCAGGACACTAGCGCAGATCACCGGCCGGAGGGCTGGGGTCCGCCTGCGCGGCCGCGCGGGGGGTCAGCGAGTCGGTCAGGCCGGTGAGAAGGATGTCCAGGCCGCGCTCGAGTTCGCTGGCGCCGTCGTAGGAGGCCAGGACGGGGGCGAGGCTGCGCAGCAGAGGGAACTCGCGGATCGGCAGCCGGTGCAGGCCTAGCCGCAGCAGGTCATCGGTTTCGTCCGGGTTCTCGATGAGTTCCTGCAGCTCGTTGAGAACATGGCCGTGCAGGAATCCGAACAGGGCCCGGTAGATGTGCAGGGCGTCCGGTCCGCTGAACCCTGCGCGGGTGAGCAGGGTCAGGATGTCCTCCAGCGGGCGCAGGGTGCCAGGAGGGCGGAGCCCGAGCGGTGTGGCCAGCGGCCGGGTGACCAGCAGCGGCACCACGTTCGGGTGGGCCAGTGCCAGCGCGCGGTAGCCGCGGGCCACGGCACGCAGCTGCGCGGCCCAATCAGGATCGGCCGGGTCCACCTCGAGCTGGGCAAGGACTGTCTCGGCTACGCCGTCGAGCAGGGCCGCCTTATTCGGCGCATGCCGGTACAAGATCATCGGATCCCGGCCTAGGACGCGGGCGAGCCTGCGCATGGACAGCCCGTCCACCCCGTCCCGGTCGATCAGCTCCAGCGCGGTGGCCAGCACGACATCGCGGGTGATCCTGCCATCCGGATTGACGCTGGCGTCGCCGGCGCGGCGGTCGGCTGGCGGTGGCGTCATGGCGGTACCACCTTCTCCTTGCAGGCTGGGGCGGTAGTACATCATTGTAGCTCTACGGTGTAGTTGAGGTGCGTCACGTTGCCATTCCTCTCCAAACGCCGTATGTTAACACTGTAGATCTACAACGTAGTGATCTATCAGGTGCCGGCTGGCCGCATTCCTTGGTTGCCGCCGCGCAACCAAGGAGAAGAGCATTCATGACTGTGACCCTGGACCGGAATGTCGAAACCTTCATCGGCGCCCCCCGGCAGCTATTCATCAACGGGCAGTGGACCGACGCTGCGTCCGGCAAGACGTTCGAGACCCCGAACCCCGCAACCGGTGAGACCCTGGCCCGGATCGCCGAAGGAGACGCCGAAGACATCGACCGCGCGGTGCGGGCGGCACGTGCCGCCTTCAACGGTCCCTGGAGCCGGATGACCCCGTCCGAGCGCGGGCGGATCATCTGGCGGATCGGTGACCTGATCCTCGAGCATGTCGACGAGCTCGCCCAGCTCGAGTCGCTGGACAATGGCAAGCCCTTCGCGGTCGCCCAGGCCGCGGACGTGCCGCTGGCCGCCGATCTGTTCCACTACATGGCCGGCTGGGCCACCAAGATCGAGGGCAACACGATCAACATCTCGGTGCCCTTCATGCCGGGCGCGAACTTCCACTCCTATACGCTGCGCGAGCCGCTCGGCGTGGTCGGGCAGATCATCCCGTGGAATTTCCCGCTGCTGATGGCGGCGTGGAAGCTCGGCCCGGCGCTGGCCACCGGGAACTGCGTCGTCCTCAAGCCGGCCGAGCAGACCCCGCTGACCGCGCTCCGGCTGGCGGAACTGATCGCTGAGGCAGGTGTGCCCGACGGCGTGGTCAACGTGGTGCCCGGCTTCGGCGAGACCGCCGGCGCGGCCCTGGCCGCGCACAATGATGTCGACAAGGTGGCCTTCACCGGCTCTACCGAGGTCGGCAAGCTGATCGT
>JBAPYC010000388.1:0-3775 GCA_049284535.1 Streptosporangiaceae bacterium | reverse complement strand
GCGTCCAACTCGGCGGCGACCTGCTCGTCCGGGCTGTCCGCCAGGGCGGCGAGGTGCCAGGCCCGCCGGTCACCGTCAAGTACCCCGGCCAGCGCCCGGTGGGCCGCTGCCCGTTCCGCGACATCGGAGCCGGCCAGCACCGCCGCCCGGGCCAGCGGATGGGAGAAGATGACCCCCGCCGGGGTCACCCGCACCAGCCCGGCCCGCTCGCCGGCGGCCAGGTCGGTCAGCGACCCGCCGGAGGCGGCGATCGCCCGGCTGACCTCGGCCAGATCCGCCAGCCCGCCCAGCGCCGCGACCAGCACCGCCCGGCGGCACGCCTCCGGCAGCACGCCGATCCGGGCACCGAACGCCTGCTGCACCCGGCTAACCGGAGAAGCGGCGGGCGAGATCAGCGGCGTCACCGACCCGGCCCGCTCTGCTGCCGAAAGGCCGCGGGACAGCTCGATCAGCGCCAGCGGGTTACCGCCCGCCTCGGCGATCAGCTGATCGCGGACCGCGCGCACCAGCCCCGCCCCGACCAGCAGCTGTTCCGCCGCCGTCTGGTCCAGCCCGCCCACCCGCAGCTCCGGCAGCCCCGGCAGGCCGAGACCGGGCGGCTCATCCCGCGCCGCCACCAAGACCGCGGCCCGCTCCACCTGCAACCGCCTAGCCGCGAACACCAGCGCATCGGCCGACGCCCGGTCCACCCACTGCGCGTCATCCACCAGCACCAGCACCGGCCGGTCCTCCGCCAGCTCCGCGACCAGGCTTAGCACTCCCAGGCCGACCAGGAACCGGTCCGTGACCGTCTCTTCCGCCAGCCCGAACGCGCTGCGCAGCGCCGCCGCCTGCCGCCTGGGCAGCGCGTCGATCTGATCCAGCGCCGGGCGCAGCAGCGCGTGCAGCGCCGCGAACGGCAGCTCCGCCTCCGATTCCACCCCGGCCACTCGCAACACCCGCGCCCCGGCCGCCTTATCCGCCGCGGCCTCCAGCAGCGTCGTCTTGCCGATCCCCGCCTCGCCCCGCAGCACCAGCGCGCCGGCGCAGCCCGACCGCATGTCCTCCAGCAGCCGGCCGATGGCCGCCAGCTGCTCGCTCCGCCCGTACAGCATCGGCTTCCATCCCGTCCGCACAACCCGTCAAGACCTGAGCCATCCGTCTTCGCCCCGGCATTACCTAACTGTCGGGCATGACCGGCCGGCGAATCCGGTCACCGTGACAGAAGCGCCGGGCAGAGGCCCGCTCCTAGCGTGCCAGACATGATCGAAGTAGAGAAGCTCACCAGTCGTTACGGCCCGTTCACCGTCGTCGATGGCCTTACCTTCACCGCCCGCCCCCGGCCACGTGACCGGTTTCCTCGCTCTCAACGGCGCAGGCGGCGCGGGTCGCGATCCAGGTAATCGCTGCCGCTGGCCGGCATGGACCCTCCTACCCGACGGGCAGCGGACTGCCGGATTCCTTGCCGCCGGCGGTCACGCCGGCTCACGGTTCACGGCCCGGCTGCACCGACGGTAGCGCGCCCATGAGACACGCAGACGACGGCCACGCTGGCCACCCCGTGGCGCAACCCGCCAGATGAAAGATCACTGCAGGAAGGACATCTCAAAATCATGTCTGCCATCGCTAGGTGGTGTTTTCGCCACCGGCTCGCGGTCATTGCCGCCTGGGTACTCGTGCTGGTGGGCCTCGGCACGCTTTCCCAGGTCGTGAAGAGCAACTACAACAACTCGTTCTCGCTGCCCGGCACGGGTTCCACCACCGCCCAGGAGCTGCTGGCCAAGACCATCCCGGCTCAGGCCGGCGACTCCGACACGATCGTCTGGCAGGTGAGCCACCGTACGGTGCGCGATCCCGCGGTTACGGCCCGGATCAGCTCGATGCTCCGCACGGTCGCCACGATGCCCGAGGTCGCGGACGTGGTCAGCCCGTACGGGCCGCGCGGGGCGGCCCAGATCAGCCGGGACGGCCGCATCGCGTACGCCGTGGTCACCTTCACCAGGCAGTCCAACGACATAGCCACGGCGGATATCACCCGGGTCGTGAATGCCGCCGAGGCGGCCCGCGCGCCCGGGCTCGACGTCCAGGTCGGCGGGGACGCCATCAGGCGGACCGAGCAGTCCTCGCTGGGCGTCAGCTCCGCGATCGGCGTGATCGCGGCCGCGGTCGTGTTGTTCATCGCCTTCGGCTCGCTGCTGGCGACGCTGCTGCCGCTGGTCACGGCCATCGCCGGGGTCGGCAGCGGGCTGCTGGCGATCACGCCGCTGACCCACGCCATAAACGTTGTCGACATCGCGCCGATCCTGGGCGCGCTGATCGGGCTCGGCGTGGGCATCGACTACGCCCTTTTCATCGTCACCAGGCACCGCCGCGGCCTGCAATCCGGGCTCACGCCCGAAGAGGCGGCGGTCAAGGCCATCGACACCTCAGGCCGCGCCGTCCTGTTCGCGGGCAGCACGGTGTGCATCGCGCTGCTCGGCATCCTGGTCCTGGGGATCAGCTTCCTGAACGGCCTCGCGGTCGCCTCCGCGCTCACCGTCGTCTTCACCGTGCTCGCGGCAGTCACCCTGCTGCCCGCGCTGCTCGGCGTCTTCGGCATCCGTGTGCTCTCCCGCCGCCAGCGCCGTCGCTTGGGGGCCAGGGGGGTCGTCTTCCCAGGGATATGGAGCCGCTGGGCGGGAACCGTCCAGCGCAGGCCGGCCGTGCTCGCCATCGCGGCGACCGCGGTCATGCTGGTGCTCGCGATCCCGTTGCTGAGCGTGAGGCTCGGCTCCTCCGACGAGGGCAACGACCCCGCGTCGAGCACCACCCGGCAGGCCTATCACCTGCTCGCCGACGGCTTCGGGCCGGGCTTCAACGGCCCGCTCATCCTGGTCGCGCAGACCGGTGGCCCAGCCGATGTGGCCGCGCTGAAGACGCTGGAAAACCAGCTTCCCCACGTCGCCGACGTGACGAAAGTGACGCCCTTGGCCTCGGCGCATGGCATCGAGGTCATCCAGGTGATCCCCGGCACATCACCCGAGGCGAAGGCGACTTCCGGCCTCATCGCCACCCTGCACAACGACACGATCCCGGCAGCCGAGCACGGCACCACGCTGCGGGTCTACATCGGCGGCATCACCGCGACCTACGCCGACTTCGCCACCGTAGTGGCCGGCAAGATGCCGTGGTTCCTCCTCGCCATCATCGGGCTGAGCTTCCTGCTGCTGGTAGCGGCGTTCCGCAGCCTGCTTATCCCGGCGACCGCGGCGTTGATGAACCTGCTCGCAGGGGCGGCCACGTTCGGCGTGCTGACCGCGTTCTTCGAGTGGGGCTGGGGGACCGGCGCGTTCGGCCTGGGCCAGGCCGGGCCGCTCGAGGCGTTCTTGCCGGTGGTCACGCTAGCCATCTTGTTCGGCCTGTCCATGGACTACCAGGTCTTCCTGGTCAGCCGGATGAACGAGGAATGGGTGCCCACGCGCCGCAACGCGGCAGCCGTCCGCACCGGGCAGGTGGAAACGGGCCGGGTCATCACCGCGGCGGCGACCATCATGATCTGCGTGTTCCTGACGTTCTCCTTCATGGGCCAGCGGGACGTGGCCGAGTTCGGCATCGGGCTGGCCGCCGCTGTCGCGCTGGACGCATTCATCCTCCGCACCGTGCTGGTTCCCGCGGTCATGCACCTCTTCGGCGACGCCAACTGGTGGCTGCCCGGCTGGCTGGACCGGCGCCTCCCGCACCTGGCCATCGAGCCCCCGGAGGCAACCCCAACCCCACCCGTCCCAGTCCCCGTAGCCCTGACAGATACGAAACGATC
>JBAPYC010000387.1:0-1638 GCA_049284535.1 Streptosporangiaceae bacterium | reverse complement strand
TGGGCTGCTCGGCCATCTCGGCGGCCATCACCGCGCCGGGCGTCACGCGGCCCTCCCCCGCGACTGCGCGCCGGCGCGCTGACCGTCCGGGCCGGCGGCGGTGTCTTCCGGCCACCGGCCGCCGTTCTCCCAGTAGAACCGGATGCTGTCCAGCGGACGTCCCATCGTTTCCGGCGCCAGCCACCACACGTAACCGAACGACACCGCAGCCAGCACCAGGAACATAGTGAAGGTCCAGACCCCGCCGATATCGCCGAGGACCGACAGGAAGAACTGGGCGATCAGCAGGTTCCCCACCAGGTCGGCGGTCAGCATCGCAGACGCTCCGGTGGTGCGCAGCCGGGCCGGGAAGCTCTCCGAGGCGTAGATCCACACCAGGGCACCGAACCCGAAGTCGAAGCCGCAGGTGAACAGCAGGATGCCGAGGAACGCCAGCACGGAGGAAGCACCGTGCAGGCCGATCGCGAACACCGCGATGAGCAGCGCGTTGGCCACGATCATCGCGCTGATGCCGGCCATCAGCACCACGCGCCGGCCGACCCGGTCGACGATCCGCAGCGCGGCCAGGGTGGCCAGCAGCGCCGCGGCCTGGATGAGACCCGGGACCAGCAGTAGTGACGCGTTGCCAGTCAGCCCCAGCTGCTTGAAGATCAACGGCGTGAAATAGATGATCGCGTTGATCCCGGTGATCTGGACCAGAAAACCCAGCCCGACCACGAACAGGGTGGCCCGAAGGTATGGCGGGTGCAGCATCTCCCGGACCGACCCGCCCCGCTCCGCCTGCAACGCGGACCGGATGTCGGCTAGCTCGCCGTCCACGTCCATATCCGGGTCGATCCGGCGCAAGGTCTGGGCGGCCTCATCCCACCGGCCTCGCATCCCGTACCAGCGCGGGGTGTCCGGCAGCCGCAGCAGCAGCAGCCCGACCGCCGCGGCCGGCACGGCTGACATCACGAACATCCAGCGCCATGCCCCCGCCGAGGCCAACCCGTAGTCGACGAAGTAGGCGCTCATGATGCCCGCCACGGTCGCGGCCTGGTAGCTGACGATCAGGCTGCCGCGGATGCGCGGCGGGCTGGACTCGGCGATGAACACCGGAGCGGTCACCACCGACAGGCCGATCGTCACGCCGAGCAGGAACCGGGCCGCGTCCAGGAAGACCAGGTCGGTGGCCGCGCCGGACAGCACGGCGAACACGACATAGCCGGCGGCGATCATGACCATGGTGCGCTTGCGCCCGATAGCGTCGGCGACCCGGCTCGCCAGCAGTGCTCCCACGATCATCCCGACGGCGACGGCGGTCGCGATCGACGAGGTCTCGCTGGTGGACAGGTGGAAGGCCTTGGGCACGAACAGCAGCGCGCCGGCCACGACACCGGTGTCGTAGCCGTAGATGACGCCGATCGCGGCGGCGGTGACCGCGACCAGCGTGCCCAGCCGGAAGCCAGCCCGGCTTTGGGTAGCGGGGGCGGTTTGCCTCATGACTGTCTCCTTTCCTCATCAGCGGCCTCGCGGACCCGGCCGCCGCAGCGGGCGAGCCTGGCCCGGGCCGCCGCGGGCGGCTCGCCGGTCAGCCCGGCGACGATGGCTGTCTTGACCTCACCGCCGGCGGCGCCCAGCAGCCGCTCGGCGGTGGCC
>JBAPYC010000386.1:0-15142 GCA_049284535.1 Streptosporangiaceae bacterium | reverse complement strand
GCGCCGGCCCGCTTGGCTGGCGCCGGCCCCGCTTGGCTGGCGCCGCCCCGCCTGGCTGGCGCTGGCCCACCTGGGCATCCGACCCGCGCGGCCGCCATGCGCGTGCCGCCAGCTAGCCCGCCTGGCTGACCTGACAGCTCGTCCTCCAGGGTCGATCGAGGCCGGGCTCTGGCCTCCGCCTATGCCACTTCTTTGCTCTCCCTTGACCAAACCGGCCTCGGACCCCGGCTCGGCAGGTTGTCCCGCCTGACCCCATCTTGACCGGGAAAAATGTCCATCGGTGGGCGAATTTGCTGGCCCACGCCACGATCGCCTCATCGGAGGGCGGCAGCCAAGCCCGGAGCGCACGGGTCTCCCCGCCATGTAAGTCATAAATTTCGCGCGTTCAGGTAAAGACAGAGTCAAGAACTTTGTGATATCTTTCACGAGCAGGCCCCCTACGGCTAAAGAGAGGCCCGTGATACCTTTCCTAAACCTGACCGGATACCCGCACCGTGAGAGCGAGGCGGCAACCGGCTCCTGCAACATGCGCGGGGAATTTCCCTGCGCCAGCAGTGCTGCTGTCCAACCCTCAGGAGCCCTGTAATGCTGGCGAAGTACGCCATTATCATTCGGCGCGCGGGAGCGCTGACCGCGATCGCGGCTGCGATCATGGTCGGCGTGAGCGCCGCGCTGGTCGGCACCAAGGGCCTGTATGGCGCCCTGCTCGGGGTCGCCCTCGTCACCGTGTTCTTCGGTCTCAGCGTGCTGGTGGTCGGGCGGGCCGCGCGGGTCAGCCCGCAGGCCATGATGGTGGCCGCGATGATCACCTACCTGGTCAAGTTCGTGGCCCTGGCCATCGTGCTGTCCGCGCTCCACGGGGTAACCGCGTTCAGCGGCCGTACGCTCGGCTTCACCGCGCTGGCCTGCATCCTGGTCTGGAGCGCAGCCCAGGCCATCACCGCGATCAAGATCAAGATGCTCTACGTCGAGCCAGACTCTCAACCACGGCCAGCGGCGCGGCAGGGCGGGTGACATGAGCAGCCACGGCAAGGAATCCGCCGCCCAGGCACAACAGCAGCGGGCCGCGGCGCAGGGCCGGGCCCATGGCCTGGAAACCGGCTGGAACGTGGTCAGCTACCTGCTGGCCGGTATGGCCGCCTACGGCGGCATCGGCTGGCTGATCGGGCATGCCGTCCACGTCCCAGTGCTGTTCCCGGTCGGCATGCTGGTCGGCCTGGGCATCTCGCTCGGCTACATCATCTACCGCTTCGGCAGGCAGCAAGTGGCGGAGAGGCCACGGAAGGAGATGACCGGTGACCGGTGACGTCAGGGTCCTGGCCAGCGGAGGGTGCCACATCTTCAGCGGGTGCGGATTCCCCGCCCCGGGTCTGCAGGACTTCAGCTGGAAGCCGTTCTTCACCATCGGCTCCTTCGGATTCACCAAGCCGATGCTGCTGGCTATTATCGCCGCGCTCGTGGTGATCGCGTTCTTCTGGGCGGCGTTCCGGCGGCCGAAGCTGGTGCCGCGCGGCGTGCAGAACCTGGGCGAGCTGGCGATCCTGGCGGTGCGGGACCAGATCCTGCGCCCGAGCCTGGGCCGCAAAGGCGACTCCTACCTGCCGTTCCTGGTGTCGATGTTCTTCTTCATCTACATCATGAACGTGATGGAGCTGGTCCCGATCCTGCAGTTCCCCGTCACGTCCAGGATCGGCTTCGTCTGGCCGATGGTGTTCACCGTCTACTTCCTCTACCTGTACCTGGGCTTCAGGAACCAGGGCCTCTGGGGCTACTTCAAGAGCATGATCCCGGCGGGTGTGCCGGCGCCGGTCTACGTCATCCTGGTGCCGGTGGAGCTGCTCAGGTTCTTCGTCTTCCAGCCGTTCACCCTCGGGGTGCGGCTGTTCGGGAACATGTTCGCCGGCCACCTGCTGCTGACCATCTTCACGCTCGCGACGTGGTACATGCTGAGCCTGTCCATCGGGCTGCTGTACGCCGTGGGATCCTTCGCGCTGGCGATCTTCATCTTCGTGCTGGAGACCCTGGTCACCTTGCTGCAGGCGTTCATCTTCACCACGCTGACCGCTACCTACATCGCCAGCTCGCTGGAGTCCGAACACTGACCCGTACTACCTACGACCTGTCCGGCGGGACGATCCGCCGGCTCGAACCGTAAAGGACTGAACTAATGTCACTTGCCGCTACTGTCGCCGCTGGCGCTACTCAGACGCTCAGCATCAACATCGGAGCGGTCGGCTACGGTCTGGCCGCCATCGGCCCAGGCATCGGCATCGGCCTGGTCTTCGGCCACGCGATCGAGGCCATGGCCCGGCAGCCTGAGGCCACCGGCCGCATCTCGCTGTACATGTGGATCGGCTTCTCGCTCACCGAGGCGCTCGCCCTGATCGGCCTCATCGCGCCATTCATCTTCAAGTACTGAGCCACGGTCCAGGAGTGAGCGCACCATGATTCTCGCCGACAGCACAGCGTCTTCGAACCCGCTGTTCCCCAGCTGGCCCGAGTTCATCATCGGCACGATCCTGTTCTTCCTCGTGTTCGGCATCATGGCCAAGCTGCTGATGCCGCGGATCACCAAGACGCTGGCCGAGCGCACCGATCTGATCGAGGGCGGTCTGAGCCGGGCCGACGAGGCTCAGGCCGAGGCCAAGGAGCTGCTCGACCAGTACCGGCAGCAGCTGGCGGACGCCCGGCACGAGGCGGCCCGGCTGCGCGAGGAAGCCCGCGAGCAGGGCGCGCAGATCATCGCCGAGATGCGGGAGCAGGCCCAGGCCGAAGCCCGCCGGGTCACCGAGGCCGCCCAGGCCCAGATCGAAGCCGAGCGGCAGCAGGCGCTGAACTCGCTGCGGACCGAGGTCGGGACCATGGCGGTCGAACTGGCCAGCAAGATCGTGGGCGAGTCGCTCACCGACGAGGCCCGGCAGAGCCGGATGGTCGACCGCTTCCTGGCCGAGCTCGAGGTGACCAGCCAGTGAGGCACGTCACCGGTCCGAGGGCGGATAACCGCGCCCGTTCGGTAAAAATGCCGGCCGGAGGTGACCAGCGTGCGCGGTGTTAGCCGGACGTCGTACGCCGAGCTCGCCGAGCGGCTGGCGGCCGAGGACATCAGCAGCGCCGCCACGGCCACCCGGCTCGGCGACGAGCTCTTCGCGGTGGTCGGGCTGCTCGATACCGAGCACGCGCTGCGGCGCGCGCTGTCCGACCCGGGTAAGCCCCCGGCCGAGAAGGCCGCGATCGCCAGGGCCCTGCTGCACGGCAAGGTGACCGAGCGCACCGAGTCGCTGGTCGCGGCGGCCGCCGAGGCCCGCTGGGCGCTGAGCAGCGACCTGGTCGCCGCCATCGAGCAGCTCGCCATCGAGGCCATGGTCATGGCCGCGCAGGCCGAGAACAACCTGGACGAGCTGGAGGACGGCCTGTTCCGGTTCGCCCGCGTGGTGTCCGGTGACCCGGACCTGCGGGCCGCGCTGTCCAGCACCTGGCTGCCCGCCGAGGGCAAGACCGGCCTGCTCGACGCCCTGCTCGGTGGCAAGGTGTCGCCGGTCACGCAGCGCCTGATCAACCAGATGGTGATCCACCCCCGGGGCCGGTCGCTGACCGACGCTCTGGAGCTGTGCGCGAGCATCGCGGCCAAGCGCCGCGAGCAGCTGATCGCGGTGGTGCGGGCGGCGACCGAGCTGTCGGCCACCCAGCGCAGGCGCCTGGCCGAGACACTGGCGGAGTCCTACGGGCACCCGGTGCACCTGAATGTCGTGATTGACCCCACCGTTCTGGGTGGTATTTCCGTCCAGATCGGGGATGAGCTAATTGACGGGACTGCGGCCACCCGGCTGGCTGCCGTCCGGCGCAGGCTGGCGAGCTGACATGACATCGCCAGCGCACCAATCCGCCGCCGGAAACGCCAAGCCGGAAGGCTACGCACTACAAGACAGGCAGGACAATGGCTGAGCTGACGATCCGGCCGGATGAGATCCGGGACGCGCTGTCGCGATTTGTCGCCGAGTACGAGCCCGAGGGCGCCTCGCGCGAAGAGATAGGCACCGTCATCGAGTGCGGTGACGGCATCGCGCGGGTCGAGGGGCTGCCCTCGGCCATGGCCAACGAGCTGCTCGAGTTCGAGAACGGCGTCCGCGGTCTGGCGCTGAACCTGGATGTGCGCGAGATCGGCGTCGTCATCCTGGGCGAGTTCAACGAGATCGAGGAGGGCCAGCAGGTCCGCCGGACCGGCGAGATCCTGTCGGTGCCGGTCGGGGACTCCTTCCTGGGCCGCGTGGTCGGGCCGCTGGGCGAGCCGCTGGACGGCAAGGGCCCGATCGAGGACACCGAGCTGCGGCCGCTGGAGACCCAGGCGCCCTCGGTGGTCGAGCGCCAGCCGGTGAAGGAGCCGCTGCAGACCGGGATCAAGGCCATCGACGCGATGACCGCGATCGGCCGGGGCCAGCGGCAGCTGATCATCGGCGACCGGCAGACCGGCAAGTCCGCGATCGCCATCGACGCGATCATCAACCAGAAGGCGAACTGGGACTCCGGCGACCCGGTCCGCCAGGTCCGCTGCGTGTACGTGGCGGTGGGCCAGAAGGGCTCCACCATCGCCTCGGTGCGCCAGTCCCTGGAGGAGGCGGGCGCGCTGGAGTACACCACCATCGTGGCCGCCCCGGCCTCGGACCCGTCGGGCTACAAGTACATCGCGCCCTACACCGGCTCGGCCATCGCGCAGCACTGGATGTACCAGGGCAAGCACGCGCTGATCATCTTCGACGACCTGTCCAAGCAGGCCGAGGCCTACCGCGCCATCTCGCTGCTGCTGCGCCGCCCGCCGGGCCGCGAGGCTTACCCGGGCGACGTGTTCTACCTGCACTCCCGGCTGCTCGAGCGCTGCGCCAAGCTGTCCGACGAGCTGGGCGGCGGGTCGCTGACCGGGCTGCCGATCATCGAGACCAAGGCGAACGACATCTCCGCCTACATCCCGACCAACGTCATCTCGATCACCGACGGGCAGATCTTCCTGGAGACCGACCTGTTCAACTCCGGTGTCCGGCCCGCCATCAACGTCGGGCGCTCGGTGTCGCGAGTCGGCGGCAACGCCCAGATCAAGGCGATGAAGTCGGTCGCCGGCAACCTGCGGCTGTCGCTGTCCCAGTTCCGCGATCTGGAGGCGTTCGCCGCGTTCGCCTCCGACCTGGACGCGGCCTCCCGGGCCCAGCTGGACCGCGGCGCCCGGCTGGTCGAGCTGCTCAAGCAGCCGCAGTACTCACCGTTCCCGGTGGAAGAGCAGGTCGTCTCGCTCTGGGTCGGCAGCAACGGCTACCTGGACGACGTGCCGGTCGAGGACGTCGGCCGGTTCGAGACCGACTTCCTGGACTTCCTGCGCCGCGAGCGGGCCGGCATCCTGCAGAACATCCGCGAGTCGCTCACCCTGTCCGAGGACACGGTGACCGCGCTCAAGGACGCGGTCGAGGAGTTCCGCAAGGGCTTCGAGACCAGCTCCGGCGAGCTGCTCAGCGGCGAGGACGACCAGGCCGAGCCGCTGGAGGGCGAGGATCAGGAGAAGATCGCCCGCCGCCGCCAGCCCGAGCCCGAGAAGAAGTAGGCCCATGGCAGCCCAGCTTCGGCAGGTCAGGCGGCGGATTGCCTCGGTGCAGTCCATCGGCAAGATCACCCGTGCCCAGGAGCTGATCGCATCGTCGCGGATCGTCCGCGCGCAGCAGCAGATGCGCGCGGCCGAGCCGTACTCCCGTGAGCTCACCCGCGCGGTGGAGGCGGTGATCAGCCGCTCGGCCACCATCGACCACCCCTTCACCAAGGAACCGGAGAACCCCCAGCGGGCCGCGGTGCTCATCCTGACCAGCGACCAGGGCTTCGCCGGCGCCTATAACGCCAACGTGCTGCGGGAATCGGCCCGGCTCCGCCAGACACTGAACGGGCGGGGTATCGAGCCCGTCCTGTATGTAGCCGGACGCAAAGGCGTGGGCTGGCACCGGTTCCGCGAGCTCGAGCTGGCCGGATCCTGGACCAATTTCTCCGCGGCGCCGCGTTACGCCAACGCGCAGGAGATCTCCCAGCAGCTGCTCGAGGCGTTCCAGCGTGGCCAGGACGGGGGCGACGAGGGGGGCGTGGACGAGATCCACCTGGTCAGCACGGAGTTCGTCTCCATGCTGACGCAGCGGCCCGTGGCTCGCCGGCTGCTGCCGCTGGAGATCGAGGAGACCGACGAGCCCAGCCCGTCCGGCCCGCTGCCGCAGTACGAGTTCGAGCCCGGGCCCGAGGAAGTCCTGGACGCGCTGATGCCGCAGTTCGTGGCGAGCCGGATCTTCTACGCCATGCTCGAGGCCGCCGCCGCCGAGCTGGCCTCCCGCCGCCGCGCCATGAAGGCGGCCACCGACAACGCGAGTGATCTGCTTGAGACCCTGACCCGTGAGGCGAACAACGCGCGGCAGGCCGAGATCACCCAGGAAATCAGCGAGATCGTCGGCGGCGCCAACGCGCTGGCCGACGCCAGCGCAACAGATGAGTGAGTGAGGAACACATGACCGCGACCGCAGAAAACACCGCCGAGGCCGAGGAGGCCGCTGCCGGCACCGGCCGCGTCGCACGGGTCATCGGCCCCGTCGTGGACGTGGAATTCCCGGCCGAGCACATGCCGGAGATCTACTTCGCGCTGCACACCGACGTCACCATCGGCGAGAACACCCAGATGCTGACCCTCGAGGTCGAGCAGCACATCGGCGACAACATCGTGCGCGCCATCTCGATGCAGCCCACCGACGGGCTGGTCCGCGGGGCCGAGGTGACCAACACCGGCGCGCCGATCGAGGTGCCGGTGGGCGACGTCACCAAGGGGCACGTGTTCAACGCCCTGGGCGAGTCCCTCGACGTGCCCACCTCCTCGCTGGACATCACCGAGCGGTGGCCGATCCACCGCGACCCGCCGCCGCTGGACCAGCTCGAGCCGCGGACCGAGATGTTCACCACCGGCATCAAGGTCATCGACCTGCTCACCCCGTACGTGCGAGGCGGGAAGATCGGCCTGTTCGGCGGGGCCGGCGTGGGCAAGACCGTGCTCATCCAGGAGATGATCCGCCGGGTCGCCCAGAACTTCGGTGGTGTGTCCTGCTTCGCTGGGGTGGGGGAGCGCACCCGTGAGGGTAACGACCTGTTCCTGGAAATGACCGAGTCCGGCGTCATCGCCGACACCGCCCTGGTGTTCGGCCAGATGGACGAGCCCCCGGGCACCCGGCTGCGGGTCGGCCTGTCCGCGCTGACCATGGCCGAGTACTTCCGCGACGTCCAGGGCCAGGACGTGCTGCTGTTCATCGACAACATCTTCCGGTTCACCCAGGCCGGGTCCGAGGTGTCCACGCTGCTGGGCCGGATGCCCTCGGCCGTGGGATACCAGCCCACGCTGGCGGATGAGATGGGCCAGCTGCAGGAGCGGATCACCTCGACCCGCGGTCACTCGATCACCTCGATGCAGGCGATCTACGTCCCGGCCGACGACATCACCGACCCGGCGCCGCACACCGTGTTCGCCCACCTCGACGCCACCACCACGCTGTCCCGGGCAATCACCGAGAAGGGGATCTACCCGGCGGTGGACCCGCTAGACTCCACGTCACGGATCCTCGACGCCCGGTACATCGGCCAGGAACACTACGATGTAGCCCGCGAGGTGCAGCGGATCCTCCAGCGGTACAAGGAGCTGCAGGACATCATCGCCATCCTCGGTGTCGACGAGCTCGGTGAGGAAGACAAGATCACCGTGCAGCGGGCCCGGCGGATCGAGCGGTTCCTGTCCCAGCCCATGTACGTGGCCGAGCAGTTCACCGGCCAGCCGGGTGTCTTCACCCCACTGGAGGAGACGATCGCCTCGTTCAAGGCGATCAGCGAGGGCAAGTTCGACAACCTGCCCGAGCAGGCGTTCTACATGGTCGGCGGGATCGAGGACGTGGAGAAGAAGGCCAGGGAGCTGGAGCGGTGACCCTGCAGGTAGCGCTGGTGGTGCCGGACCGCGAGCTGTGGTCCGGCGAGGCCAGGACGGTGATCGCCAAGACCACCGAAGGTGATATCGGTGTGCTCACCGGGCACTCACCGGTGTTCGGCGTGCTGGCCGAGGGCAGCCTGGTCGAGATCCTCAGCGACGACGCCGAGCCGGTGCGCGCCGCGGTGAGCGGCGGCTTCCTGTCGGTGGCCGAGGACCGGGTCGCGATCCTGGCCGCCTCGGCCCAGCTGGCGCAGGAGATCGACGCCCAGGCGGCGCAGGAGTCGCTCGACACCGCCCTGTCCGAAGCCGAATCGGGCGACGGGGAGCCAGCCGAAGCCAAGTACGCGAGGGCACAGCTCCGGGCCGCGGGCCAGGCTTAACAGGAGTGGGCGGGGCGCTGGCGCTTGATGCGGCCTGGCTCTTCGCCGCCTTCCTGATCATTCTCGTCCTGGTCGCGGCCGGGATCGCCGCGCGCCGCTTTCTGCTGGAGCGCGGCGGCGGCACCGTCGAGTGCGGCCTGCGCCGGGGCAACGGATCCTGGCGGCTCGGGCTCGCGTCCTATCAGCGCGAGGAGCTGTGCTGGTTCGGCGTGTTCGGGTTCTCGGTCCGGCCCATGGAGGTCTTTCCCCGGCGTGATCTGGCGGTGGTGTCGCGGCGGCTGCCCAGCCGGGATGAGACCGGCGTCCTTGGCCCCGGCATGATCGTGGTCGAGTGCGTCCTCGGCGGCGACGGTTCCCTCCCCGAGACAGGCGCCCAGACGGGCAGCCAGAGGGCCGCCCAGACGGGCGGGACAGCATCAGCCGGGACAGCATCAGCCGGGACGTCAGCAGGCGCGAGCCCGTCCGCGACCGCGTCCGCGTCCGCTAGCGCCGCCACGCCCGGGGGAGCCGGCTCATCGGGAAGCGCAGGCTCGGCCCAGGCCGCCGGCGCCTCGGCCGGTCACGCTGGCGCACCCGGATCCTCCGGCCCGGCCAGCTCCGTCAGCTCAGCCGTCTCCGCTGGCTCCGCCACTTCCGCTGGCTCCGCCACTTCCGCTGGCCCGGCCGGGCCCACTTTTTCCGCCGGGTCCCCTTTTTCTGCCGACTCACCCAGCGCTGGCTCACCCGGCGCCGACGGATCACCTGGCACCGACGGATCACCTGGCACCGCCGCATCATCTGGCACCGCCGGAACGCCTGGCTTCGGGCGAGCGAGCGGCACATCGAGCCAGCCCAGCACCATCGAGCTGGCCATGGGCGAGTCCGCGCTCACCGGGTTTCTCGCCTGGCTCGAAGCCGCACCGCCCGGCTCCCACCTCGGCATCGCCCTGTTACCGGTAGCTCTCCAATGATCGTGGACCGTTATCCCCCCAGAAATCGAACGCCAGAAATCGGGTCTACGGTCCGCGATAATGGCCGCGACGCTGCTCGCCTCGGTTTCCCCGGCCGGCCGTGGCTACGGCCCGCTTAGCCCCGCCGAGCGGCTGTAAGAGCCCGCTTGGCCCCGGCCGGCCGGTCAGCCGCGTTCGCCGCCTGGCTTCCACAGCACGTCGTCGTGGCCGGCGTTCGCCTGCCGTGCCAGGATGAACAGCAGGTCAGAAAGCCGGTTCAGGTAGCGCGCGGGCAGTGGGCTCACCGCGTCGCCATGATCGTTCCGCGCCGCCCAGGCCATGCGCTCGGCCCGGCGGGTGACCGTCCGCGCCATGTGCAGCAGGGTCGTCCCGGGGCTCCCGCCGGGCAGCAGGAAGCTGCGCAGCGTCGGCAGGTTCTCGTTGAACGAGTCGCACTCGCTCTCCAGGCGGGTGACATACGCCTCCTCGATCCGCAGCGGCGGGTACGGCGGCGGCGAGTCGGAGATGGGGTTGGCCAGGTCGGCGCCGACGTCGAAGAGCTCGTTCTGCACGCGGGACAGCACCCGGGAGATCTCTTCCGGTAGGTTACCGAACGTAATGGCCATCCCGATCGCGCAGTTGGCTTCTTCCACGTCGGCGTACGCGGCCAGCCGCGAGTCGGTCTTGGCCGTGCGGCTGCCGTCGGCCAGGGCCGTGCTGCCATCGTCGCCGGTACGCGTGTAGATGCGGGACAGCACAACAGGGTTCTCGCTGCGATCAGGCGACATGAAACCACCCTAAGGGAACGGGTGAACGCAAGCTGCGCGACCCGACGTCCGTCAATCGCGATAAAAGGTAACCAACCTTCCGACCTGGCGCGTTCACACTCCGTAAGTGCTTAGGCGTTGTATGATTACGATGCGTGATCGACATGGACGGGTCTCGGGGGGGACCTGCCGTCGTCACCGTGTGTATCCGGCATCCGAACGACGCCGGATCGCTGCGCTGCCGCATCGCGGTACGCGTCGCAGACGTTCTGGTCCGGCGGATCTCGGGGGCCCGCCGGGCCAGGACTTCGCGTCGGCCACGCCGGCGCCCAGGACCCCAAGCCCACACGGTCTGACCTCTGCGCGTTAAAGTTCCCTTTGTCCTTCTCAGAAGAGGCCGGAGACCGCCGTGTACGACTACATCATCGTCGGCGCCGGGAGCGCGGGCTGCGTCCTGGCGGCGCGGCTGTCCGCCGACCCCGGGGTCAGTGTGCTGCTGCTCGAGGCCGGACCGGTCGACGACGCCGACGAGATCCGCATCCCGGCCGCGCTGAGCAGGCTCTTCCAGACCACCCACGACTGGAACTACCAGACCGTGCCGCAGCACCGCGCGGCCGGCCGGTCCATCTACTGGCCGCGGGGCAAGGTCCTGGGCGGGTCCAGCAGCATGAACGCGATGGTGTACATCCGCGGCAGCCGCCACGACTTCGAGAGCTGGCGGGAGGACCACGGCTGCGCAGGCTGGGGCTACGCCGACCTGATGCCCTACTTCCGGCGGGCCGAGGACAACTCGCGCGGAGCCAGCGCCTACCACGGCGCGGGCGGTCCGCTGGCCGTCACCGGCCCGCGCTACAAGTCGCAGGCCTGCAGGGCGTTCATCGAAGCCGCCGAGGAGCAGGGCGCGAAAGCCAACGAGGACTTCAACGGGCCCAGCCAGGACGGCGTGGGCTGGTACCAGCTCACCCAGCGGAACGGCCAGCGGTGCTCGGCCGCTACCGCTTACCTGCGCCCGGCCATGTCCCGGCCCAACCTGACCGTCCGCACCGGTGCCCTGGCCACCAAGGTCATCATCGAGAACGGTTACGCCACCGGCGTCAGCTACCTGCATCGCGGCGAGGCCGAGGTCGCCCGGGCCAACGGGGAGGTCATCCTGTCCGGTGGCGCCATCAACAGCCCGCAGCTGCTGATGCTCTCCGGCATCGGCCCGGCCGACCACCTGATCGAGATGGGCATCGACGTGGTGACCGAGAGCCGCGGGGTTGGCGCCAACCTGACCGATCACCCGGTCGTCCCGGTCATCTGGTCCACGCCGGGGGTCCGGGGCCTGTGGGAGAAAAGCAGCAACGCAGGGGTGCTGCGCTGGCAGCTCACCCACCGCGGCCCGCTGACCAGCAACGTCGCCGAGTCAGGTGGCTTCGCTCACTCCGAGCCCGGGTTGCCCGCCCCTGACCTGCAGCTGCATGTGCTCCCGGCGCCGTACCGGAACCAGGGCCTGGCCGATCCCGCCCAGCGCGCCATGACCATTCTGGTCGGCCTGGTCGACGTGGCCAGCCGCGGCCGGATCAGGCTGCGCAGCGAGGATCCCCGGCACCGCCCGGCCATCGACCCCGGCTACCTGTCCGACGCCCGGGATGGCCGGGCACTGGCGGCCGGGCTGAAGATGACCCGGGAATTCGTCACGGCCCGGTCGATGGCGGCGATCTGCCAGAGCGAGCTGGCGCCCGGCGCCCGCATCCGCTCCGACGCCGAGCTCCTCGACTACATCCGCACCAGCGTGGTGACCCTCTATCACCCGGTCGGGACGTGCGCCATGGGCGGTGACTCGCGCTGGCACAGCGTCCTTGATCCCGAGCTCCGGGTCCGCGGTGTGAGCGGCCTGCGCGTGGTCGACGCGTCGGTCATGCCGTCCGTGCCGCGCGGCAACACCAACGCGGCCACGATCGCGATCGCCGAGCGCGCCGCCGACCTCATCGCCGGCCGGGCGCCGCTGGCCCCGGTGGACCCTGCCGACCCGATCGACGCCATGGTCATCGCCAGTACAGCCGACGGCACCGGCGCCGGCACCAGCACCGGCGCCGTCCGCCCCCTCCCCAGCCAGGACCCCGGCGCCTGACCGCGCTCCTGCGCGGCCGTGCGCACCGCGGGCCATGTGACGGGAGGAGCGCCCGGAGCGAAAAGTCATAGCGGCAATATTTCTCAGGAAAACAGAATCCGAACTATTCGGTCATCTGTCCGTTAGTTAGACTGACGGCGGTTCTGCCGTCGTTCAGGCAGCAGTCGGGGAGGCCGCACGATGGCGATCAGCACGCAGACGGCACTTCCCCCGGTGAGCCGCGTGCGGGCCCTGTTTGCCGCCACTCATCCGGCTCCTGCGCTGGCCGTCACGGCCCTGGCCACCCTGCTGGCAGCGGAGGCCGCGCCGCACGGCATCGGGCCGGTCCTGACTGCCCCGGCCATGCTGGCGGGTCAGCTCTCGATCGGCTGGTCCAATGACGCTATCGACGCTGCCCGGGATGCTGCGGCGGGCCGCACTGACAAGCCCGTCGCCACCGGCGCGATCAGCGTGCGGGCGGTGTGGATCGCAGCCGTCATCTCGCTGCTGGCCTCGCTGGCGATGGCGGCGGCCATCGGGCCGCTCACCTTGGGAATCATCGCGGTGATCATCGGTGCCGCGTGGGCCTATAACGCCGGCCTGAAGTCGACGGTCGCGTCCGGGCTGATGTACCTGATCGGGGCCGGCCTGATACCGGCGTACGCCGCGAGCACGCTCCCCGGTCACCCCGCGCCAACCTGGTGGGTGACCGGGGCCGCGGCGCTGCTCGGGCTCGGCGCCCACTTCGCCAACGTGCTGCCCGATCTGGACGCCGACCGGGCCGCTGGCGTGAACGGCCTGCCGCAGCAGGTAGCCGCCCGCTGGGGTCCCGCCACCGTGCGCGGGGTCGCGCTGGTGCTGCTGCTGGCGGCGTCCGCGCTCCTGGTAGTGGCTGCCCGCCCGCATCGCCAGCTCATCGCGATCGCCGGGCTGGCCGTGGCCGTGGTCCTCGCGGTGGTTGGCGCCCGCGGCTCGGGTAAGGTGCCGTTCCTGGCCGCGATCGGCATCGCGGCCATTGATGTCGTTCTGTTCGCCGTGGGTGTGGATGCGCTGACCTGAGATCACCCAGCCAGGATCCATCGATGGAGGTAGCGCGTGCAGGTACTGCCGCAATGACGAGGATCGTGGCCGTGCGGTCGGCCTTCCCGGATCACCGGTACCCGCAGGCCGAGTTCACGACGAAGGTCGCCGAGCTCAGCCGCCTCGGACCGGCTCAGCGTGCGCTGCTCGAGCGCCTGCACGCTAACGCGGGCGTCGACACCAGGCACACCGTGCTGCCGCTGCCGGAATATGGCGTCCTGCACGGGATCGAGCCGACCAACGACCGCTACATCGGCGCGGCCGCCGACCTCGGCGAGCGGGCGCTGCGCGAAGCGCTGGACCTGGCCGGGCTGACCGGCGCCGACCTGGACCTGCTGATCGTCACCTCGGTGACCGGGGTGGCCGTGCCGTCGCTGGACGCCCGGCTCATTCCCCGGCTCGGGCTGCGGCCCGACGTCAAGCGGCTGCCCATCTTCGGGCTGGGCTGCGTGGCCGGGGCGGCCGCGCTGAGCCGGCTGCATGACTACCTGCTCGGCTGGCCGGGCCATCACGCCGCGCTGCTCGCGGTCGAGGTCTGCTCGCTCAGCTGGCCGACCACCCAGGTCACCACCGCGGACCTGGTGGTCAGCGGGCTGTTCGGCGACGGGGCAGCCGCCCTGGTGGCCTCCGGCGGCAGTGCAGCCGGCGCTGCTTCCGCCGGCGGCGCTCCGGCCGGTGCCGCTGCCCTGGGCGACCCCCTGCCCGCCGGGCCGCAGGTCATCGCCACCCGCAGCGAGGTGTACCCGGACAGCGGCGACGCGCTCGGCTGGCGGCTCGGCTCGGAAGGCTTCCGCATCGTGCTCACCGCCGACCTGGCCGACGTGGTAGAGCGGCGGCTGAGCGGCAGCGTCACCTCGTTCCTGGCCGAGAACGGGCTGACCGTCGAGGAGATCGATGCCTGGGTGTGCCACCCGGGCGGCCCGAAAGTGATCGACGCCGTCCAGAAGAGCCTGAAGCTGCCCGACGATGCGATGACGCTGAGCCGGCGCTCCCTCGCCGAGGTCGGCAACCTGTCCTCGGTCTCGGTGCTGCACATCCTGGAGCAGACCATCGACACGTCCCAGCCGGCCCCGGGTTCGGTCGGCCTGATGATCGGCCTGGGCCCAGGGGTCAGCGTCGAGCTGGTGCTGATGCAGTGGTGACCAGACAGCCGACAGAAGATATGGCGACAAGACCCACGCCGACAGTAGTCATGCCGACAGGAGCCATCTCGTGATCGTCTACTACGCGCTGCTCGTCGTCATCACCTTCGAGCGGCTGGCCGAGCTGGTGGTGTCCCAGCGCCACGCCAAGGACAGCCTGAGCCGCGGCGGGGTGGAATACGGCCAGCGGCACTTCCCCGTCATGGTGGCGCTGCATACGGCGCTGCTGGCCGCCTGCTGGATCGAGCCGCTGGTCCTGCATCGCAGCTTCATCCCGGCGCTGGCCTGGCCGATGCTGGTCCTCGTGGTGGCCGCGAACGTGCTGCGCTGGTGGTGCATCGCCACCTTGGGCTCGCGGTGGACCGCCCGGGTTATCGTGCTGCCGGGGGTGCCGCTGGTCACGGCCGGCCCGTACCGCTATTTCGCGCATCCGAACTACGTCGCGGTGGTCGTGGAGGGCGCGGCGCTGCCGCTGGTCGGCTCAGCCTGGATCACCGCCTGCGTCTTCACCGTCCTGAACGGTGCCCTGCTCACCGTCCGGCTGCGCTGCGAGACCCGGGCGCTGGCCGCGGCGGCCCCCGTGAGCCCAGCCACCGCGTCCAAAACAGCGAAAACGCCGTGACCGACATCGACGTCCTGGTGGTGGGCGGCGGGCCGGCCGGGCTCGCCACCGCGATCAGCTGCGCTCAGAGCGGCTTGTCGGTCGCCGTGGCCGAGCCGCGCACCGGCCCGGTCGACAAGGCCTGTGGTGAGGGGCTGATGCCCTCGGCGGTGGCA
>JBAPYC010000385.1:0-6162 GCA_049284535.1 Streptosporangiaceae bacterium | reverse complement strand
AGGGGCGGCGGCTAGGCCGCAAGTCGGCGGCCCGGGAGTGCCGCGCCGAGTGCCGTATCCGGATCGCGCGGCCGGCCTGGCCAGCTGGGTGCGCGGGCGGCGTCTCGTGAGGCCGGACGGCCCCGGTGAATGGGGCATTTCCGTGCCGGGCCCGGGCTAATTTCGTCACTTCTACACCTCTCCCCCGCACCTGCGCAGCCGGGGCAGTTTCTGCGTGCTTCGTGTATAGCACACTGCGCGATGATGCGGACGCTTTCAGTGATTTAAGCCTGGTCAGCGACCTGGACATTTTGTGGTTTATGCGGCGCGACCGTATGAAACCGTTACTGGATAAAACCGGCAAATGCCTGCGAATTGGTCGCTGATTTGGCCGCTCAGAAGCGGGATGCGGTAAATGGGTCACGCCGGAGGGCGCTGAGCGCGAATTCGGCCGCGAGCTGGTGCCACCGGTGCGCCTGGCGCAGCATGGCGTGCTCGCCGCCTGGCACCTCGACGGTGACGACCTCGGTCACGGCCCGGGCCCGCTCGGCGTAGGCCCAGGTGGCCCGGGGGTCGGTGATGCGGTCAGCGGTGCCGTGCACGAGCAGCACGCGCCGCCCGGCCAGCTGCTCAACCGGCTCTCCTGTGGGCAGCCACGGGGCCAGGCCCGCGACCGCTGTCACGCCGGGATGGCCGGCGCAGCGCAGGACGGCGCGGCCGCCCATGGAGTGGCCGACCAGGACCATGGGGACCTGCCCGTAACGGCCGGCGAGCTCGTCCAGGATCCGGTTCAGATCCTGCACTGGCGAGGCCAGCGAGCCGTTCCAGCCACGTATGGCGAAGCGCGGGCGGCAGACGACCGCACCGGTCCCTCGCAGCGCCTTGCCGATGGCCGCCGCCACCGGGATCATGCGCAGCACCGACAGCTGGGTGGGGGCGGTTGGCGCGAGGCTAGCCGACTGGCCGCCGTGGGCGACCACGACGATGCCGGTCGCCGCGGCGTTGTCGCTGCTCACGTGGGCCTCCCCCGTCAGATGCCTGGCCTGGCCAGGCTAGCAGCCGCCACAGCATGGGCCTGCGCGCCCAGGCCGGCCTGGCATACTCGCCTGGCACACTCGGGGGAAGGAGGCTGGTGGTGAGCGACGCGGATGTAGTGCTGCGCGGTGGGCGGGTCATCGATCCCGAAACAGGCCTGGACGCGGTGCGGGACGTGGCCCTGGCGGGCGGGCGGATCGCCGGGGTGGCCGCGCTCCTGCCGCCGGGCGCGGCCGAGTACGACGTGACGGGCCTGGTCGTGACGGCCGGCTTCATCGACCTGCACAGCCATGTGGACGACATCGGCGGCCTGCGGCTGCAGGCCATGGACGGCGTGACTACCGCCCTGGAACTGGAGGCCGGTGTCACTCCCGTGGCGGCGGCCTACCGGCGGGCGGCGGCCCAGGGCCGGCCGGTCAACTACGGGTTCTCCGCGTCGTGGGCGCTGGCGCGGATGGAGGCCGTGGCCGGCATCACCCCTCGGGGGAACCTGGCCGGGCTGATGGCCAGCATCGGGAACCCCGCATGGCAGCGGCCAGCCGAGCCCGCCCAGGTCAGCGCCATGATGTCCCGGCTGGCTGCCGACCTGGCCGATGGCGCGATCGGCATCGGTATCCTGCTGGGCTACGCGCCCGCCGCCGGCACCGAGGAGTACCTGCGCGTGGCCGCGCTGGCGGCCGAAGCCGGCGTGACCACCTTCACACACGCACGGGACCTCATCGAGATGGTTCCCGACGGCGCCACTGACGGCGCCGAGGAGATCGTCCGCGCGGCCGCGCAGACCGGCGCCCACATGCACTACTGCCACGTCAACAGCACCTCCCAGCGGCACATCGGCCGGGTCCTCGGCCTGGTCGGCCGGGCCCAGGCGGCGGGCTCCCGGGTGAGCATCGAGGCCTACCCGTACGGCTCCGGTATGACCGGGATCGGCGCGGCGTTCCTGGCACCCGAGCGACTCGGCGAGCGCGGCCTGGTGCCGTCCTCGCTCACCTATGCACCGACCGGCGAGCGGGTGGCGACCGAGGCGCGGCTGCGTGAGCTCCGGCTCGCCGACCCCGGCGGACTGGTGATCATGGACCTGCTGAGCGAGGACGACCCGGCCGACCGGGATCTGCTGCTGCGGTCGCTGACCTTTCCCGGGTCGGTGGTCGCGAGCGACGCCATGCCCCTGACCTGGACCACGCCCGCCGACAAGCTGGCCTGGCCACTTCCTGCGGGCGCCATCACCCATCCCCGTACGGCCGGGACGTTCTCACGGGCCCTGCGCCTGCTCACCCGTGAGCATGGCCGCCACGACCTGGCGACGGCCCTGGCCAAGTGCAGTCTCGATCCGGCCCGGCTGCTCCAGGGCCATGTGCCCGCCATGCGCCGCAAAGGCCGTCTGCAGCCGGGTGCCGACGCAGACGTTATAGTGTTCGATGAGAAGCTCATCACCGACCGGGCCACGTACCAGCACAGCACGCGCCCCTCGACCGGTATCCGGCACGTGCTGGTCAATGGCGAGTTCGTGGTACGCGACGGTGACATCGTCACCGACGCCCGGCCCGGCCACGCAATCCGGGGAGAAGCTCGCTGACCTGCTAATATGAAGCACCAGCGGCCCGGGCGGACGATCTGGCCGGCGAACTGCGTTCGAATGCGTCATGCATTCGATTATATCGAGACAAGCTTCTTCGCCACAATGTTCGATATACCGCTTCCCCCATCACTCGCATCTGTGTTCTAATATCAGCCATGGGTCGGTTCCCCGAAGCCGGGGCAAGGTCAGTCGGGTCAGCTGGCCCGGGCACGGCGACGCCTGGCGGCGCCACCCCCGGGCCCTGTCCCCCCTGGGCGCACGGCGGCTAGCCGCTCCACGCACGACGCATCCCGGGCCGCCGGGGCGCTCAGGTCAAGGCTGATGGTGGAGGTGACATGATGGACGATGATTTCGAAAATATTGACGACTACGATGCTTCCAGGCTCTCCGAACTAGAAACCAGGACCATGGACCTGGAGAACGAGCTGCGTGAGCTGCTCGAGCTGCGCGACTCCTATACCCATCAGGAGACCGAGACCAGCGACGAACAGGACGAGATCCGGCAGCGGACCATGCTCCGCGCCACCCCGCGGCCGCGGCCCGGACAGGGACCGGGCCGGTCGGCGCAGGCGCGGAACGGCCGGGAGTACGAGCCGCAGCCACACGAGGCGCTGCACCACCTGATCGATGACGTCCCTCAGGAGCAGGACATTCCGGCCGCGGTCATCAATACCGGCCCCCGGCCGCCTCGTACCGGCGTCCGCCGCGGGGCGTCGCCGGTCCAGGATCGCACCCAGGCCCTGATCGACCGGGGCCGCCGCAGCGCCGCGAAGCGGCGGACGCCCAGGTCCCGCACGATGATCATCGGCGGCGCCGCGGCCATCGTCATCACCATCGTGGCGGTGCTCGTGTTCGGTTCGAAGCCGTCCTGGCCCGCCAGCGTGGCCACGGTCAAGAGCGAGATCACGCAGGCCTGCCAGAACCCCAACGTCGCTTCGGAACCCGGACAGGTCAATTTCGCCTGCGGCACGGGCACCAGCCAGATCCTGTGGGTGTTCGCGCTGCTGACCAGCAACGGCAACCCGTCGTTCACGGACGCCAAGACGGGGCGCCAGGGTCTGGAACCGATCACGCCCACGCAGGGCGGGGAGGTCGCCTGGTCGCTGGACCTGCACCATCCGTACAACCCGGCCGACCCGGTGGATAGCCTGGCGGTTGCCGCCCGGGCCATCAACAACATCATCGGCGGCGCCACGCTCACCAGCACGAACGGCGAGCCGGAGGTGCAGCCCGGGCTCGAGAGCGATCCCGCCAACTGCGCCCGGTACACCGGCTCGGCGGCGATTGTCTCACGCGCCGGCTTCCCCGCCGTCTGCGCGCATCCGGTCACCAGCGCGACCGGGCAGGCGGCGCTGGTGTCGGACGCCTACAAGCAATGGGTGGTCGGAGCCACGACCGCGGCGGCCTACGACGTGGGCGTGCTGTTCGAGAACGCCAACAATCCCGGTAACCCGCAGGTCCAGGCCATCTTGAAGTCCCTGCCCGGGGCGAGCTAGCCGGGCTGGTCCGGCCGGGTCCCAATGCCGAGGGAGGTGAATCCATGCAACCCGTCAGGAAACCAACGTGGCAGCAGGCGACGGCGCTGGTCAGCCTCAGCACCTGCGGGGCGATGACCGGATTCGCCTTCGCGCACGGCAGCGTCGACGACATGACCTCGCCCACCAGGATGCCGGTGCACCTGGTCGCGCTCACCAAGCCGGACCGGCCGGCGGCCACAGCCGACAGCACACTGCGTTCGGCGATCGTGGACGTCGCGAACAAGTACCTGCGGCTGGCCCGGAACAAGACGCCTGCGCAGATGGAGGCGCTGATCTGGGGAACCGACAGCGAGGACGGGGTCGACCACGGCGAGTCCTGCGCCGCCTTCGCCAGCCTCACGCTGGGGCTCGGCGCCCGGGCGGCGGGTCAGCAGAGCTGGGTGACCGGCGGGACCAGCTACCCGTGGCCGCTGCACCAGTGGGCCGATGTCCGGGTCGACCCCAACCCCGACTCGCTCAACGTCATCTCCGTGCTGCAGGACGCCCAGGCGCACAACCGCTGGCATCCGCTCGGCGACGGATATGACCCGCAGCCGGGCGACTGGGTCCTGTTCGACGGTCATGTCGAGGTGGTGACCGGGTACTCCGACGGCGTCCTGCACACCATCGGAGGCGACTCGCTGCCGAACTTCTCCGTCAACGCCCACCAGTACAGCGGCTCGCTCAGCGGGAACGGCGTGGCCGGGTTCGTCAACAACGGCGAGCTGCTCAGCGTGGTCAGCAAGCAGCCGGCCAGCGCCGCGAGCCAGTCCTCCTCCGGAGGTGAGCAGGTGCAGAACCAGGCGAAGGCATCGCTGGCCAGCAGCGGCGGGGCGCAGATCCCCGGCCTGCAGACGGCGGCGGCGATGACCGGCACCAGCTCGAGTTCCAGCTCCGGCTCGGCACGGCACCAGCCACAGCAGCATCAGCCGCAGACGTCCACCGGCCGGAAAGGCTCGGTCCCGGCGGCCAAGCCGGCGGTTCCGGCCAGCACCACCGGGAGCGTGGCTGCCCTGAACGGCGTGGGCACGGCGAGCACGGTGACGATGCCAGGCACCGTGGCCGGGACCGGGACGGTCAGCCGGGCGATCTCGGCCGGGACGAGCCGCAGCCAGGACGGCCACGCCGAAGCTGTGGCGGCGGCCGCCGCCATCCCTGGTGTGCCGGCCGACACTATCCCGGCCAGCCCGGGCGGCAGCTCTCACAACGCCTCGAGCACCAGCTCCCCGGCTTACACCAGGAACAACGTCCCATCCTTGTCTCAGACGCCGGGCACGGCGGCGCAGCACGCGTTCATCAATCAGATCGCGCCCGGCGCGATGGCGGCGCAGAGCCGGTATGGCGTGCCAGCCGCGGTCACGATTGCCCAGGCGATCGATGAGTCCGGCTGGGGGCAGAGCGAGCTGGCGGCACGGGACCACAACCTGTTCGGCATCAAGGGCACGGGGCCGGCCGGCACGGACATGATGCCGACGCGCGAATTCGTCAACGGCAGATACGTCACGCAGACCAGCGGCTTCCGCGTGTACCGCAACATCGCCGAGAGCATCGGGGACCACGCCCAGCTGCTGGCCACCGGCTCGAGCTACCAGCGGGCGATGGCGGACCGGCACCTGCCGGACGCCTTCGCGAACGACCTGACCGGCGTGTACGCGACCGATCCCAGCTACGGCTCGAGCCTGATCCAGATCATGCAGCTGTACAACCTGTACCGGTACGACGCCGCCACCTCGCATGCTCTGGCGGCGCCGAGCTCAGCGACCCTGCACGGCTCTGGGACAAAGAGCTCCGGGACAAAGAGCTCCGGGACACACGCTTCAGCCTCGCAGGCCGCCGGGACGCAAAGCTCCGGGACGCACGGTGCCAGCTCGCCAGGTTCGGCTGGTGAGGGCTCGGCTGAGCAGCGTCCGGCTGGGCCGGGCTCGGCGAGCGCAGCGACGGGGCATGCGTCCGCCACGACCTCGCTGGGGGGGACCGCGGCCGTCGCGGTCCCGGACGAGGGTGCCGTGGGTCAGTTCGGCTCCGCGACGCTCGGCGCGACTGGGACGGCGT
>JBAPYC010000384.1:0-1676 GCA_049284535.1 Streptosporangiaceae bacterium | reverse complement strand
CGGGGTAGCGCTCGCGGGCCGCGGCGAGCACGCCGAGCAGCTCGATGCCGTCGCAGGCGTCGATCCGGGCGCCGCGCTGGTGCCATTGCACCGTGGCCTCGCGCACCAGGTGGTCGGCGTCGGCGAGCTCGCCTCGGTGCCAGGCCAGGATGCCCTCGGCGTAGTGCAGGGCGGCGGCGGTGATCGCCTGGCGTCGGCCGCCGAGCTCGGCGTGCGCCTCGCCGGCGGCGGCGGCCGCGGTGGATTGGTCACCGGCGATGGCGGCTATGCAGGCCAGTGCGGCCAGGGCGGCGGGGACGAACATGACGATGGCGACGCGGCGGCTCCCGTCGGCTGCCCGGCGCAGCGCGCTGATGGCGGTCGCGGTGTCGTTCCTGGCGGCGGCCAGGCGGGCCTCGGCCTGCGGGCCGAGGAACTCCACCAGCCGGACGGCCCCGCTGCGTCCGGCGGCCCAGCACAGCCCGACCTCGGTTTCGGCCGCTTCGAGCTGGCCCAGGGTGGCGAACAGCCGGGCCCGCCAGTGGCGCATGACCGCCTCGGTGAAGCGGTCCGGGTGCGCCGTTAGCAGGTTCGCGGCCTCGTCGAGCGCGGCGACGGTGGCGGGCTGGATGCCGGCTCCGGAGATCGCGGACATGGTCCAGGCGCTCAGCGCCAGGGCGAGCCCTTCCTGGCCGGCCGCGGTGCGGGCGAGCTTGATCGCGGCCTGGCCGTGCCGGTCCTGCGCGGCCAGGTCACCAGACAGCAGGGGCGCGTTGGCCAGCAGGACCTGGGCCCGCGCCGCAAGCGCCGGATCGCCCGGGCCGGGTAGATCAGGGCCGGCTTGGAGTTCGGCGACGACCCGGTCCGCGTCGCCGGCGTGCCAGGCCAGGGCGGCCAGCAGGTTGCGGCCCCAGGCTTCCAGCTGCAGTTCGGCGGCCTGCCGGGCGCAGACGATGCCGTCGGCGGCAAGCGGGGCGGCCCGCGGGCTGTCACCCAGGTGGTATGCCGACCAGGCCGCGCCGAGCAGCACCCGGGCCTGGATGCCGGGTCCGGCCGTGCCCGGAACGCCGGCCGCCATGGTCAGGAACTGACCCGCTTCGCTGTACCGGCCGGTGGCGATCCACCACCGGGCGAGCCGGGCGGCCAGTTCCCGTCCCGCCTCCGGCTCGGCGCCGCCGAGCGCCCAGGTCAGCGCGGCGCGGATGCTGGCCTGGTCGACGGAAATCCGATCGGACCAGGCTGCCCGCTCAGCGCCCGGCTGGGCTGCCTCCGCGGACCGGGCCGCCTCCAGCGCCCAGCCCAGCAGCCGGGCGTGTGCCGCCGTTTCCTCGCCGGAGGCGGCCAGCCGGCCGGCGGCGAACTGGCGGACGGTTTCCAGCAGCGAATAACGGATCTCCGCGCCGGCCTGGACCTGGACCAGCGACTTGCCGGCCAGGCTGGCCAGCAGGCCGGCAATCGCCGGCGGCGTCAGGAACTCGTCACTGCAGGTGCGTTCGGCCATGTCAAGATCGAAGCCGCCGCGCAGGACGGATAGGCGATCCAGCAGGCGTCGTTCGGCGTCATCGAGCAGGTCATAGCTCCACGACACCACCGCTTCCAGGGAGCGGTGCCGCCCCGGGCGGGCGGCGCCGCTGGACAGCAGGCCCGGGTGGCCCTCCAGGCGGGCGGCGAGCTGCGCGGGCCCGAGCGCCGGGCAC
>JBAPYC010000383.1:0-4451 GCA_049284535.1 Streptosporangiaceae bacterium | reverse complement strand
TGCACAAAGTTCCCATCGTCGGTCCTTAGCTTCGCTCACCAGCATATCATTAGCTCTGCTAAGGAGGTAGATCGACGGCGAGAGGCCTTGTGTGTGCGGGGCGAGCTGCGGGCAGCCGGTCCTCAGCACGCACAGCGCCTGGTTGACGGTGAGGCGCCGCCCGCTGGTCTGGGTTCGCGCTGCCGCGGGCCTGTTCCAGCACCGTGGTGATCTGCGGGGAGTTGAAGTTGTCCGAGTTTCCCGACCCGTCCGGCATGAACGCGCCGAGCAGCGCGGCCAGATCGGCGTAGTCCGCTGCCGGACAGGTGTCGATGTCCGCCCTGGCCTGGAGGGAGATGAGGAAGTCGATGTAATTCCGGGCCGATATAGGCTTAATCAAGCGCGACTTTAGCCCGATCGCCTGGGCCGCGGCCTGGTAGGCAGCTGTCACCCCGGCGACCACCGCCAGCTGGCTGGTGGTGCCGAGGGTGATCGTCTTCCCGGTTTCCCCGGCCTGCTGGACCAGCTTCCTGGCCGCGGCGATGTTCTTGTTCTGGGTCAGTCCTCACACCGTCAAGCCGCAGGTGACGTCGATCTACTGGAAGCTGGGTGCCCCTCGCGCCACCAGAGGCTGTCGCATAACTGGTCTCGGGCGGGGTCGTGTCCCCACTTGAGGTGCTCGGTGTGGCCAGAAAGTAGCGTTCGCGCTCCACTTTGACCCGGACTTTGGGCCGAAAATGGGGCTTGACACACCACGGCTGGGAGTTATGCGACAGCCTCACCAGGCGGTCACTCGGTCCCGGAAACTGGGCTCCGGGGCGGTTGGACCGGGCTTTCCTGCCGGGAGGGAGCTTGGGCTACCCGCATGTTGGAACCGGGTTGTTGTTCGGCGAGACGGTCGACCGTATGCACCCGCGCGGCCTGGACGCACGATAGGGACTTCCCCGAGTCGCGCACGCCTGGCAGCCGAGAGTCCGGAATTTCACGCCAATGGCCTTTTAATGCCGATGGCATGATGTCTAGCCTAGCTGGCTGGCGTGTGGTGGTTGATGTGGGCTAGACGTCCTGAACGGCAGCCGGGTGCGGTGGTATCGCGCCGTATGGTTTCGCGTGGCGCGGGGCCATCAGGTCGCCGGCGGGGAAGGAGGGAGGTCCCGATGGTGGCCGATGTTTCCGGACAGGTGGCGGCTCCCACCAGACGGTTGGCAGTTTCCGCTGGCGCCCCGATCCTGGAAGCCAGGATTACCGTGCCAGGTGTGCCGGACTGGGCGGTGCCGCGGCCGCGGATAACCAAGCTGATCGCCGAGGGCGTGCGGCAATGTCGGCTGACCATCGTCACCGGGCCGCCCGGTGCGGGCAAGACGATGGCCCTGGCATTGTGGGCAGCGGCCGAAGCCGGTACTGTCGCCTGGATTTCCCTGGATGGCTTCGACAGCCAGCCAGGTGCCTTCTGGTCCTATGCCGTCGCGGCACTGGGCCGGTCCGGAGTTGCCCTTCCTAGGATGTCGTCGGCTGCTTCGCGCCGGCGGCTGGCGGATCATGGGTTCCTGGTGCGGCTCACCTCGGCGCTGGCTGCCCAGAACCCGCCGGTGACACTGGTCATCGAGGACGTCCATATCCTGACCAAGCCGACGGTACTGACTGAGCTTGACTTCGTGCTGCGAAACGCGCAGCCGGGCCTGCGCCTGGTGCTCTCCTCCCGGATGGATCCGCTACTGCCCCTGCACCGCTACCGGCTGGCCAGTGAGCTGACCGAGATCCGGGCCAGCGATCTGGCTTTCAGCACCGCCGAAGCTGCCCTGCTGCTGGCCCAGCACAGCAGCACGCTGTCGGCCGACTCCCTCGAACGCCTGATGCGGCGGACCGAGGGCTGGGCGGCCGGCCTGCGCCTAGCCGCGATCGCCATGGAGGGTCATCCCGACCCGGACCAGTTCATCAAGGAGCTGATCACCGAGGACAGCGACTTGACCGGCTACCTAGTCGAAGAGGTTCTCAAGGGCACGCCGCGCAAGGTCCGGGAAGTGCTGCTGAGCACGGCGGTCCTGGAGCATGTCAATGCCGAAGCGGCCAGCGAGCTGACCGGCGACGAGCAAGCCGGTGCGGTTCTGCCGGCGGTGGCGCGCACGAACGCGTTCGTACAGCCGACCGGGGGCGGCTGGTATCGCTACCATACGCTGCTCGCGGAGGTGCTGCGGCTGAAGCTAAGGTGCGAGCCCCCGGACCAGGTGGCCGCTGTGTACCGGCGGGCGGCCCGGTGGTATGAGCGGAACGGTATGCTCACCGCTGCGGTGCAGCACGCCACCCGGGCCGGAGACTGGCAGCTCGCCGCCACTATCGTCATCAATGCCATTGCGATCACCGAGATCATCGAGCCGCAGGGCGGCACGTCGCTGGCCGGCGAATTCGGGCGCATGCCGCGCGGCGAGGCCTGGGCGGGGCCGCAGCCCTACCTCGCCGCCGCCGCGGCCGAGCTGGCCGCTGGCCGGTACGATTCCTCCGCCGCCGCGCTGGATGCTGGCGAAGCCATGCTTGCCCGCCTTCCCGCCGATGAGATGGCCGCGTGCCGGCTTGCCGCCGCGGGAATCCGTCTCGCCGCTTCCCGCCGCACCGGGGACTTCGCGGCGGCGGCAGCCGTCTCAGATGCGCAGGCGCTGGTCAGCCAGATGCCGGAGGACCAACTCGCCCGGCACCCCCAGGTCAGGGCCCGGGTGCTGGCCGACTGCGGAGCCCTTGAGCTGTGGGCCGGCCATCTCGGCGAGGCGGCCCGTTTCCTTGATGCGGGTGTGGCCGCCGCGGCCGGTCCAGGCGGAGAGCATGAACGGGCCGCCTGCCTTGGGTATCTTGCGCTGGTGGAGGCGTTGCACGGCCGGCTGTGCCATGCTGTGGAGCTGGCCGACCAGGCTGCAGCGGCGCTGGCCGCCGGCCAGCAGCGGCCGACTGCTCAGCATCTGGGCTGTGCCGCGCTTGCTGCGCTCGCCTGGGTGCACCTGGAACGCGGTGAGCTGCGGGAAGCCGGCAGGCTGCTCAAGCAGCTGGACGAAGCCCTTGGTGTCAGCCCGGACAAGCTGATCGGGGCGGTGGCCTGCCTGATAGCGGCGTGTGGTGGGCTGGCTGAGGGGCACGGCGAAGCGGCCGCGCACATGGTAGCCAGGGCACGGTCTGGGTGGTCCGTCCCGGCCTGGCTTGACCAGCGGCTGAGCCTGGTCGAGTCGCGGGCGTACGTGGCGGTCGGCGATACCTCGGCTGCAGCCGCCGCAGCCGAGCGGGCTGGCGGCGACAGCTCACCAGAGGCGGCGGCCACGCTCGCGCACGCATGGCTAGCCGCCGGGGACGGCAAGAACGCACGGCTGGTGCTCGCCTCCGCGCGGCCGACCCGGAGCGGGGAACCCGAACGGGTGCACGTGCAAGCGTGGCTGGCCGACGCCCGGCTTAGGTACCACGGTGGCGACCGCGCGCGAGGCCGCCAGTCGCTCGTGCACGCGCTGCGGCTGGCCGAACGGGAGCAGCTGAGGCTGCCGTTCGTGCTGGAGCAAGGCTGGATCCGGCCGGTACTGCGACGTGATCCTGAACTGGCCAGCATTCACCGGCATCTGTTCGTATCGCCCCCCCGCCACGATCAGCCCCAGGGCGCGTCAGGCTTGTCCCCGGAAGCCACGGTTGCGGTGGTCGAGCCGCTCACCGAGCGCGAGAGCGAGCTGCTACAGCACGTGTCAGGCATGCTGAACACCACCGAGATCGCCAGCGAGATGTGCATCTCTATCAACACGGTCAAGGCGCACCTCAAGAGCATCTACCGCAAGCTGGCAGTCGCTCACCGCGGCGAGGCGGTCCGCCGGGCGCGGCAGCTAAAGCTGATCTGATCTCACTCCGCTCGCGGTCTCCCCCGCTTCCGGCGAAGGGCATGTCCGGAGTGACCGGTGCCAGGATGCCGTTGGCCTGGACCAGGAGAGGCAAATCGCTGCCAACGGGAATCCCGCTGTCCGCCGGACGGGTGACGATCCGCGCTTCCGGGCGTAGAGGTGGCCAACGTGATACCCGGCCAGCCGAAGGTCCAATGTGATTGCGAATCCCCGCGTGATCAGCTAGATCACCACGCGGTGGTGTGCCCGCAGCTTGGCAAGCTTCAGCCCGAGCCCGGCGTCGTAAGAACGACGGCCACTGCGATCCGCACGCGGCTTGCCTACGCCTGAGAACCGACCGCGAACATCAGGATCAGGCCGACCCGAACAAGGCCTGATCCGTCGTCATCAGATTCACCGCTTCCCAGATCAGGCTGCACAGGGTTCTGGCTCGGATCGGCGTCCGCCGACGTGGCCGAGAGATGCGGGATGCCAAGGAGCCGCCGTCACGGGAAAGCGCCCTGTGGCCAGCGGTGCTGCGCTAACTGCGCGCACCGGCTGTCTGCGCCCACGCTGGCACAAGTGCGCCAGACGGGTCAGGCCACCAGGACCTTGGCCCAGCCGGACAGGTCC
>JBAPYC010000382.1:0-2102 GCA_049284535.1 Streptosporangiaceae bacterium | reverse complement strand
GTCCCGGCCAGCCCCAGGCCGGCCAGCCCCAGGCCGGCTAGCCCGGCCCCGCCGCCTTCAGCCGCGTCCGCCCCGGCCGCCGGCGTGATCGAGACGTTCCCGTACCCGCTGGCCACCTGGACCGCGGTGGTCGGCGCGGACCGGGCCTACTACGACCAGGTCCAGGCGGTCACCGGGCCTGAGGGAGCCGCCGTAGAGTTCCCGGCTTACTGCGCCGAACGCAGCTTCCAGCTCGTCGGCAGCCAGATGCGGATCGGCCGGCGCAGCGTGACCCGCGGCCTGGCGCCGGAGATCGACCTGACCGGCCCGCCCGCCGACCCCGGGGTCAGCCGTCTGCACGCGGTGCTGATCGCCGCGCCGGACGCGAACTGGGCCGTACTCGATCCTGGTTCGGCCAACGGCACGCTCGTTAACGGGACCGAGATAACGATCGGGGACCAGGTGCCCCTGCATGACGGCGACCGGATCAACCTTGGCGCCTGGACCGCGATCACCGTTCATCGTGGCTAGCGGGCGCGGCGCCCAGCGAACGTGGCATCGCAGACCACATGATGAGCGTGACGGCGCTGGGGGCAAAAATTCCTCGTCAGCTAGGGCATCGTCCTATAACGGCGGACGGTCCTAGGCACTAACGTATGCACATGATCACCAACCCGTCGTCGCGGGACCACGCCGAGGTCGACCTCGGACCGGCCGCCGGTGTGAGCGACAAGGGCTTGCGGCACCAGCGCAACGAGGACGCGATGGCCCTGTCCGCGGAGCAGGCACCGGACGGGCCCGCAGTCGTGGCCGTGGTGTGCGATGGCGTCTCCTCCTCGGCGCGGCCCGACGAGGCATCCGAGGCGGCGGCGCAGGCCGCGCTGCCGGTCCTGGTGGACGCGGTACGGGCGGGCGGGGATCTGGCCGCGGCCTCCCTGGCGTCGATCGCGGCGGCGCGGCGATCCATAGCGGACCTCCAGGGGCCGGGCGGCGACACCTCGGCCACCACGTTCGTCTCGGTGGTGGCCAGCGGCTACGAGGTAACCCTGTGCTGGCTCGGGGACAGCCGGGCCTACTGGCTGGCCGAGCCGGCCGCCGAGTCCAGCCTGCTCACCCTGGACGACTCGGTCGCGGGCGGCATGGTGGCGGCCGGCCTGGCCAACGAAGCTGCGGCGATGGCCTCGCCGCACGCGCATGTGCTTACCCGCTGGCTCGGCGGGGACGCCGCCGACCTGGCTGATGACCCGGACCGCGCGCCGCACGTCAAGGCGTACACGCCACCCGGCGCCGGGGCCCTGCTGGTGTGTTCCGACGGGCTGTGGAACTACCTGCCCGAGGCGGCCGACCTGGCTGCGCTGGCGTTGCCCAAGGTGCTGACCGATCCGCTCGGGGCCGCCGCCGGCCTGGTCAAGTTCGCCATCGACGCGGGCGGCGCCGACAACATCACCGCAGTCCTGATCCCCTACCTCGGCCCTGAGACTCCCTGACAGGTCGCGGAACCGCAAGCCGCATCAGGCCGCCGTGGCCCCGCCCTGAATAGCCGATACCACTGGGTGACATGGCCGGCATTGGCGGTCACCCGAGGTGGCCAGAAGGTTAACAGCAGTTGACCGGACGATGACAAATAGCCTGACTCTTCCCCTTGGGGCTCGACACCAACTTCGCTGGTAGGGACGCTATTGGCGTGAGTAACGACGCGATCCTCGTGCTGGTGGTCCTAACGGCTCTCGCCTTCGACTTCACCAACGGTTTCCATGACACAGGCAACGCGATGGCCACCTCCATCGCCACTAATGCGCTCAACCCGCGGGTCGCAGTCGCCTTGTCGGGCGTGCTGAACCTGGTCGGGGCGTTCCTGTCGCTGGCCGTCGCGGCCACGATCGCCAGCGGCCTGGTCGACACCAAGAAAGTCACCCTGACCGTGGTGGCCGCCGGCCTGGCCGGCGGGATCACCTGGAACCTGCTCACCTGGCTCTTCGGTATCCCGTCGAGCTCGTCGCACGCGCTCATCGGCGGAGTGATCGGCGCGACGATCGCGGCCGCGGGCGGCTCAGCGATCCAGTGGAAGGGCTTGGTGTCGAAGGTCATCATCCCGGCCGGCCTCTCGCCGATCATCGCCGTCC
>JBAPYC010000381.1:0-12661 GCA_049284535.1 Streptosporangiaceae bacterium | reverse complement strand
GGCTGTACGCCGAGGCACCGGTCGCGTCGCGGCTGCGCGACCTGGCCGCCGAGCAGCTGGCCGCGGACGGAATCGACGCCGCCAGCCTGATCGTTACCAGCGGCGCGCTGGACGGCATCGAACGCGTGCTGGCCACCTGGCTCACCCCCGCGGACCGGGTCATCGTCGAGGATCCCGGCCACGCTGTCACGTTCGACCTGATCGCGGCCATGGGCTTCGCGGTGGTGCCGGTGGCAGTCGATGACCTGGGCATCCGGCCCGGTGAGCTGGCGGGCGCCCTGGCCCAGGGGGCGGGCGCGGTCATCGTCACCCCCCGGGCCCAGGCCGCCACCGGGGCCGCGTGGGACGCCGGCCGGGCCGCAGAGATCGCCGCGGTGCTCCGCCGGTACCCGGCGGCCGGGGTCATCGAGGACGATCATGCCGGGCCGGTGTCCGGCGTGCCGGCCTACACGGTGTGCGCCGGACGGCCGCGCTGGGTCACGCTGCGCTCGGTGTCCAAATCGCTCGGGCCGGATCTGCGGGTCGCGGTCATGGCAGGCGACGAGACCACGATCACCCGGGTGGCGGGCCGCCAGGCACTGGGCACCGGGTGGGTGAGCTACGAGCTGCAGGAGACCGTGGCGGACCTGTGGTCCGACCCCGCAGCCCGGCAGGCGCTCGAAACCGCCGCCCAGGTCTATGCGCGGCGCGGCCGGGCGCTGCGCTCGGCGCTCGCCGGTCAGGGGATACCAGCCAGCGGCCGCTCGGGGTTCGCCTGCTGGGTACCGGTCGCGGATGAGGACGGCGTGGCGTCCGCGCTGACCGCGGCGGGCTGGGCGGTAGCACCGGGCCAGCGGTTCCGGGTCGCCGCGCCGCCCGGCGTCCGGATCTCCTTCGCCCGGCTGGCGGAGACGGACGCGCCGGCCTTCGCCGCCGAGTTCGCCCGGGCGCTGCGGCACCGGGCCTCCCGGCTGGACTGAGCCCGGCCAGGACGGCGGCCCGCAGGTTCAGTCCCGCGCGCTCAGCACGCAGAACTCGTTGCCCTCCGGGTCGGCCATGACAATCCAGCTGACCGTGCCGGGCTGGCCGACGTCCACTCGCCGGGCCCCGAGGCCCTCCAGGCGGCGCACCTCCGCGTCCTGGCCCGCGTCCGGGGACGGGGCCAGGTCGATGTGCAGCCGGTTCTTGGTGGCCTTGCCCTCGGGCACCGGGACGAAGATGAGCCCGGGCCCGCGCTCGGCGGACGGGATCTCCCGGGTCACCTCCAGCGCGTGCGGCGGGACCAGGACCACCTCGCCCGCGGTCTCGCGCACGAGCCGCCAGTCCAGGACCTCCGCCCACCAGCGGCTCTGGGCCGCGACGTCGTGGCAGTCCACGACCACCGAGTACCAGCGGATACTCACTCGGCCGGCTCCGGGTCGCGTCGCTGTGCGGAGGTGAGCGGAATCGTGCTGAAGGCGAAGCCGCGCAGGTCAGGCTGGCGGCCGCCCGCGGCGGGCTCGATGGCCAGGATGGTCAGCTGGCCGTCGGCCACACCGCGCTCCGCGGCCCAGGCCCGTACCGCCTGGATGACGTCGGCCACGTGGTAGGCGCAGGCGTTCGCCTGGTGATGCGGATGCCGCGGGATCTCCAGCTGAACCTGGAAGCACGGCGCGTGCAGGCAGGCGATAGCAGCGTCGCATTTGCCCGCCGGCGTCCCGTCGTCAGGCGCGGTCATGCGCTGCCCGGTTCGCCGGGGTGACCCGAATCGGCCGGTGCAGTCATGAAGGCGTTTCCTCCTTGCCAGTCGCCTGGGCGTTAGACAGCTCATGCTGAAGGCAGTTGTGATCAATATGAAGACGAGCCGGCCGTCACGTGAAACGCGACGGCGGCGGACCGCCGGAGCAATAGTGTCCGTCACTGGAGCAAATCGCTACCCCAATGACATAAGTCATCTCAGTTCTCGCGAGAGTGTGTAGTTGCTTACATACTCCCCGTAAGTCCCCGAGGTGATCACCCATAGTTTCAGCCCCATCACCACCGGAACTGCCCGTCAGCATAGCGTATCTCCGCACGATATTTCCGGCTATGTCATGAGCCGGCGGGTTGCGGGCCGGAGCCTGCTCCGCGAGTTGATCTTTCCGCACACGGCCTTAGTCTTTCCGGGGCCGGGCGAGCCCGTGTTAACGCGCACAATCTACTCACCGGTATGGCATTCGGCGCTTCGGGAAACGCGCAAAACGTACGAACCGCGAATTCCCGTGACGATTCCCGGGCCATTTAGCTTGAAGCGGAAGCATATGTGCGGGCAATCGACGCCGGCAGCCGGCCGTTGAGAGCTCGCAGGCTCAGGCTCAGGCTCCCGGCGCCTGCGGCCTCCACACGTACGCGCCATGCTGGCGCCGGATCCTGCCGAGGCCAGGAAAGGGCAGCTGGTACGCGTGCACGAGCAGATTCTCCTGGACGGCTTGATCGAGGAGCCTGCGGCGGCTGAGCGCGGCCGCCCGGGGATCGTGGTCCCAGGGCGTGCTCCAGCCGGGTGCGGGCAGACCAGAACGCAATCTCGGCCGCGTGGGCCAGGCCGAGCGCCTGCGGAAACGCCGGTTTCCCGGCCCGGCCCGCGCCCCGGCAGTGATCCTGGTGGAGGTGGGTGAATGCCACGGCGGCCAGCCCGGGTGGCGGGGATCCGGCCTCGGCGAGCCGGCTGTGGAGCTTGCCGACCAGGGGTCCGACGTCCGGGCCATAGCCGGGGAAATGCGGGCCCAGACCGGTGCCGATGACGGCAGCCCCGTCCGGATTCCTGATCAGCAGGCAGTTACAGCCGCAGGTGAGCGTGGTCCGGTGGCCGCCTTCGGCGGCTATCGCGGCGGCCAGTTCCTCGTCCGGCACGCCAGATCCGGTGGTAAAGAACGCCGGCAGTGCAGGCTCCGGCGGCGGTTCGGTCTGGCCATCGCTGACGACCGCGCACTCGAGCCGCCCGACCGGAAACCGGCAGGTCATCATGACGTTATCCCGTCAGCGAGCCTCGCGCGGATTTAGGTCATATCCGATCGGAAATCCCGGTAGCTGGCCTCGGCTTCTCGCGCATACGCAGTGGTACCGATAGCGTTGCCCCATGAGCAGGCGCAGCGAGCAGATCAGCCTTCATCTCAACGCGTACCTTCTCGCCCACAGCAGCCCGCCTGATGCTGTCCTGCGTGAGCTCGCGAACGAGACCACCGATCTGTTCCCGGCCGAGACCAGCCTGCCCATCGCGCCCGAGCAGGGCACGCTGACAACGCTGCTGACCCAGCTGGTCGGGGCCATGTCGGCCATCGAGATCGGCACCTTCACCGGCTACTCCTCTATCTGCATCGCCCGCGGCCTGGCCCCTGGTGGCCGGCTGCTGTGCTGCGACGTCAGCGAGGAATGGACCGATGTCGCGCGGAAGTACTGGGAGAAGGCGGGCCTCGCCGACCGGATCGAGCTGCGGCTCGGGCGGGCCATCGACACACTGCGCTCGCTGCCCAGCGAGGAGCTGTTCGACCTGGCGTTCATCGACGCCGACAAGGGCGGCTACCTGGCGTACTGGCGCGAGGTCGTGCCCCGGGTACGGCCCGGCGGGCTGATCATGGTGGACAACACGTTCTCCCACGGCCGGGTCATCGACGCGGGCAACGACAACCCGCTGGTGATCGCTGTGCGTGACTTCAACGACCACGCCGCCGCCGACGACCGCGTGGACCTGGTCATGGTCCCGATCGGCGACGGGCTCACGCTGGCCCGGAAGAAGTAAGAGCCAGCTCCGCGGTGGATCCGCGGACCACGAGTTCCGGCGCCAGGTAACGGATCTTGCCTGGCCCCCGGGCTCCGTTGATCCGCTCGAGCAGCAGCTCGGCTGCTTCGGTGCCCAGCTGGTAGTGCGGGAAGCGCACGGTGGTCAGCGGCGGCCGGAGCCGGTCGATGAACGGCATGTCGTTGAAGCCGATGACGGAGATGTCCTCGGGGCACTGCCGGGCGGACTCGTCAAGCGCGGCATAGCAGCCGACGGCCAGCATGTCGTTGGCTGCTGTTATCGCGGTGAAGCCGCCGCCTGCGGCCAGCAGGTCGCCACAGCAGCGCGTCCCCTCCTCGACCGTGTACTTCCGGGCGTAGCTGACCAGGTCCTCGTCCACTTTGAGCCCGTGCGTGGCCATGCCGTCGCGGAAGCCTCGCAGGCGCTCGACCCCGGTGGACGCCTCCTGCGGTCCCGCGATGTGCGCGATCCGGGAGTGGCCCAGCCGCGCCAGGTGGCTGACGGCCATCCGCGCGCCCTGCTCGTTGTCGGCGGCGACCGAGGGAAAGCCGTACTCCGGCGCCAGCCGGTTCATCAGCACCAGGGGCACGTCCGCCGTTGCCGCCTCGGCCAGCACCTGGTCGCGCAAGGTCGCGGTGGCGAGCACGAAGCCGTCGACGTGCCGCGCCCGCATCTGCTCGAACAGCGTGCGTTCCCGGCTGGGGTCGGCGTCGGTATTGCCGAGCAGGGCCACGTAGCCGGCGGCGGCCAGCCTGTCCTCCAGCCCGCGGACGATGGGCGGGAACAGCGGGTTGTTGAGGTCGGGTATCAGCACCCCGACCGTGTGCGAGCGCCGGGTTCGCAGGCTCCGGGCCACCGCATTGGGGCGATAGCCGAGCTGTCCGGCAGCGTCGATCACCCGGCGTGCGGTGTCCTCGCTGACCAGGATCCGCGTCTCCGGATTGAGCGCGCGTGAGGCCGTAGCGGGATGGACGCGAGCCGCGGCCGCGACGTCCCGCAGGGTCGCCGGGCGGTCAGGCATCGCTCACCTCCGCTCCCCCCAGATGATCAGGGCCCGCCAGATGACCAGGCTCAGCCCGTTTTGGACGGACTAACCCTATCTAGGGAGCGTTACCGGCCGCTACCGGCTGCACTCGGCATTGAGGTGGAGCATCGAGGCAGGCAGCAGACGCGCCAGCACGTCACGGTGGGTCGGCGCCGCCTCGGCGTGCCGCCGTTCCCCCGCCTCGGTCAGCACCACGTAGATGCCGCGCCGGTCCACGTCACATCCGCACCGCTCGACCAGACCGTGCCGGGCCAGGCGGTCGACCAGCCGGGAAAGCGCGCTCTGGCTGAGGTGCACGGACTCGGCCAGGTCCTGGGCACGGAACTTGCGCCCGTCGCTCTCGGCGAGCCGCTCGAGGACCTCGAAATCGCTCACGCCCAGGCCATGGCGCTCGCCCAGCTCTCGTTCAAGCGCCGCGCAAGCCGCCGCGTGGCAGGCCGCCATCTCCCGCCAGGCGGTTACCACGCTGTCCGGTGCCACACTCACGGGCGCAGTCTAGCGCCCTCCCAAGATAGGTGCAAGTGCATTAATTGTTCTTGCATCTAGTGCTTGCACATGCATATAGTCTCGGTCATGACTTCTCCCCCTACCCTTCCCTCCGGCGGGTTCCCCGGGGACACACGCGGCTGGACGCCTCAGTTGTGGGCCATCTTGTTCGTGCTCGGCGGCGCGCTGTGCCTCGACGCCCTGGATGTGTCGATGGTCGGCGTCGCCCTGCCGTCGATCCGCTCCTCGCTCGGCCTGAGCACCTCGTCACTGCAGTGGATCGTCAGCGGCTACGTGCTCGGCTACGGCGGTCTCCTGCTCCTTGGCGGCCGCGCCGCCGACCTGCTCGGCCGCAGGCGCGTGTTCCTGGTGGCGCTGGCCGTCTTCGCTCTCGTCTCCCTGCTCGGAGGCCTGGTGAGCAGCCCTGGCCTGCTGATCGCCGCCCGGTTCGTCAAGGGCGCGGCCGCGGCGTTCACCGCGCCGTCCAGCATGTCCCTGCTCACCACCACGTTTCCCGAGGGCCCGATGCGCAACCGGGCGTTCGCCGTCTACACGGTGTTCGGCGCCAGCGGCTTCTCGCTGGGCCTGGTGCTCTCCGGCGTCCTGACCGAGGTCAGCTGGCGGCTGACACTGCTTGTGTCCGCGCCGGCCGCGGCGCTCGTGCTGGCCGCGGCGCTATGGCTTATCCCCCGGACCGAACCGCCGGCGCGCGGCGGGCGGCGCTTCGACCTGCCCGGAGCCCTGGCCGTGACCGCCGCCATGATGCTGCTGGTCTACACGGTTGTCTCGGCCCAGCAGGCGGGCTGGGCCTCGGTCCGCACGATCGCATCGTTCGCCGGGGTGGCCGTCCTGCTGGGCGCGTTCACCGCGATCGAGCGCCGGAGCCGGGACCCGCTCGTGCCCTTTGCCATTTTCTCGTCCCGGGCGCTGCGGCGCGCTAATGCGGGGGCGGTGACCCTGTTCGGCACCTATATCTCGTTCCAGTTCCTGGTGACCCAGTACCTGCAGACCCTGGCCGGCTGGACGGCGCTGGCGACTGCCCTTGCCTTCCTGCCGGCCGGCGTGATGGTCGTCGCGCTGTCCGTCCGGATGGCCCCGCTGCTGAGCCGCTTCGGGCCGCCCCCGCTGACCGCGCTCGCCTTCAGCTGCCTGGTCATCGCGTACGTGGTATTCCTGCGGGCTGGGGTCCGCCCGGATTACCCGGCGGTGATGCTCCCGGCCACGCTGCTGATCGGCCTGGCCTTCGGGCTCGGGTTCTCCTCGCTCAGCGTCGCCGCGACCGCGGGTGTGCCCGATGCGGAGCAGGGGCTGGCGGCCAGCTTGTTCCAGACCTCATTCCAGGTCGGCGGGGCGATCGTGCTCGCCGTCGTGACCGCCGTGGTGAATGCAGCGGGGGCGGGGCGGGCTGCGTCGCCAGCGGTCACGCTGGCCGCCTACCGGCCGGCGTTGTTCCTGATCACCGGGGTCGCCGCGGCCGGCATGCTGGTTGCCCTGAGCGGCCTGCGCGGCCGCCAGGCCAGCGTCGCGTACCCCGGCGAACTCCGTCCGGCCGAGGCCGCGCTGCCAGCACCTGGGCTGCCAGCGCCCGCATTGTCTTCGACCGCGTTGTCAGCGTCCGTGTCGCCAGCGTCCGTGTCGCCAGTGGAGGTGCGGCCGGCCGGCGGGCACCCCGCCAGCGAACCGGAACCGGCAGACTGCACCGGAACCTGACCACTGGGACGTGATCACTGGGCACCTGGTCGCTGGAAGTGAGTCAGGCCGAGCGGTGCGCGGAAATGATGATCACTAGAGAGGAACCGTGCTGGTTCCCGCGAGCCGGAGCCGCTCCGGCCGGGGCCAGCACGGTTCGTGTCCAGCTGACGTGCCAGCGCGGCAGCCAGCGGCGGCCCGACCGGTGCGAGGCAGGCGCGAAGTGCTGTATGAGCTCATCGCGATGCTGCGCTGCTAGGTTCCTGGCGATCTCGGGATGCATGGTGGCGCCTCCTCGTGCCGTTCGGTGCTAGGACGATGTCATGGACTTACGATGTATCGCGAGCAGTGGATTGTCAAGATATATCTCGAGTTTTGGGTGTCATGTCTACCTAGCCCGCTGGCCCTGGAGGGCCCGAAGCGGGGCGCGGTAACTATGGCGCCGGGCTGAGAGCTGCACGGTCAGTATCCCGCGGGGGTCTGACATTCCTGCCGCGTCGCCGCGGGGCCTCAGCCGGGCTCAGGCTCCTCGTCATCGACGGCAGGATCGTCGTCGGCCGGTACCGGCGGCGCGTCCAGAATCGGGTAGGCGAGCAGGACGAACTCGACCGGCACCGCATCGGCCGGACGCCGGCTGGGGTCCCTGCGCTCGCCGAACCGGTTGCGCATGCCCGCGAGCCGGTCGAAGGTCTCGCTGAGCTCGGCGTGGATCTCCTCGGCTTCCTCGGGTGTGAGGAACAGCCGGCTCACCGTGCCGCCCAGGGCATCGTCGCCGAACTCCTCGGGCCAGGAGCCCATCGAGCCGAGGCTGCGCCGGGCCCGGGTCATCACCCGGTCCATCCAGACCTGGTCCAGCGCCTCGGCCGCGTGGGTGAACTGGGGATTGCCCGGGTCGCGTGTCCGCCAGCTCATGCCGTCATGGGCCTGCCGCCACGGCCGTTCCCGGCCCCGGCCGCCGCCCGCCTCTTCGACGAATCCGTACTTCGCCAGCGTGCGCAGATGGAAGGCGCAATTCGCCGGGGATTCGTCAAGCATCTCGCTGGCCTGGGTCGCGGTCAGCGTCCCGGCCTGGCCGAGAGCCTCGAGCAAGGCCCAGCGGACCGGGTGGGCCAGCGCGCGGATAGCCTTCGGGTCGGTCAGGTTCAGCCGTCCGCGGCTGTCGCGCGGATCGCCGTTCACCCGATCTTCGGAACTCATGTTTCGAAACACTACGCTCGAAAGAGTTCTTTTGACAAGTCTTCGGAAGAACTCTTCCGAAGATCGCGGCATGGCCGGCCGCAGTCGCGCCTGGGGCGCCACCGAGCCAGGCGTGACACCGAGCCAGGCGTGGCACTCAGCGGCCTGGGTCTGTGCTGGCGCGGATAATAGCTCCGGGAGGAGATCAGATATGACAGGTCCCGGGAGCCAGGACACGCTGGGCGGCCACGTGGCCATGGTCACCGGCGCGAACCACGGCATCGGTGCCGCGACTGCGGTAGCCCTGGCCAGCCGCGGTGCAGGTGTCGTGCTGACCTACCTGCGCCTGGACGACGCTCCCGACCCAGGCACCCCGGAGACCTACCGCGGCAACCGCGGGCAGGACGCTGCCGCGGTACTGGACGCGATCGCGGCCGCGGGCGGCCGCGGCCGCGCCGTGGAGGCGGATCTGTCCGATCCGGGCGTCCCGGCCAGCCTGTTCGACCTGGCCGAGCGCGAGCTTGGCCCGGTGGACATCCTGGTCAACAACGCCAGCGGATGGCTGGCAGACACATTCAAGGTGGACGGCACCGACCGGTTCGGGCGCGCCCTGACGCCGGTGAGCGCGGCCACCTTCGACCGGCTCTTCGCCGTGGACGCCCGCGGCGGCGCCCTGATGATCGCGGAGTTCGCCCGCAGGCACCTGGCCCGCCGGGCCAGTTACGGCCGGATCATCTCGCTGACCTCTGGCGACGGTGGGGGCTTCCCCGAGGAGGTCTCCTATGGGGCAGCAAAGGCGGCCCTGAACGACTACACGCTGTCCGCCGCCCGGGAACTCGCCGATGCCGGCATCACCGCCAACGTGCTGCACCCGCCGGTCACCGATACCGGGTGGGTGACCGACGACGTGCGTGCCTTCGTCGCCGCCAGCCCGGACCTGGTGCATGTGGCCACCCCGGAACAGGTGGCGGACGTCATCGCTTACCTGGCCGGGGAGCAGGCCAGCCTGATCACCGGCAACATCATCCGGCTGCGCTGAACTACGCGGCCACCCGAAGCCCGGTACCGGGTTCTCCCCCGCGACGTCCAGGCGGCAGGATGGGAGCGGTGGAGGGCAAGCAGCAGATCAGGACCCGGCTCAGCCTGATCGCCCGGGACGTCCTGGGCTATGCCGAGCTGCGTTCCGGGCAGTTGGACGCCGCAACCGCCCTGGTCTGCGGCCAGGACTGCCTGGCCATCCTGCCCAGCGGAGCCGGGAAGTCCGCTATCTACCAGATCGCGGCGATCGCTCTCGGCACGCCGGCGGTCATCGTGTCGCCGCTGCTGGCACTGCAGCGGGACCAGGCGGACGCGCTGCGGGCCCGGGGGCTGACCGCCGTGACGGTCAACGGGCTGTCCGGGCGGCAGGCCCGCGAGGAGGCCGGCGCCCTGCTGGCCAGCGGCCGGCCTGGGTTCATCTTCCTGGGACCAGAGCAGCTGGCCCGCGAGGATGTGCGAGCCGGCCTGGCCCGGTCGCCGGTCCGGCTATTCGCGGTGGACGAGGCGCACTGCATCGCCTCCTGGGGGCATGACTTCCGGCCTGACTACCTGCGGCTGGGCGCCATCATCGACGCTTTCGGAGCCCGGCCGGCGGTGGCTGCGCTGACCGCGACCGCCGCGCCGCCGGTGCGCCAGGAGATCATGGACCGGCTCGGCCTGCGCGATCCCCGCCAGGTCATCCGCGATTTCGACCGGCCCGAGATCCACCTGGCGGTGCGGATGTTCCACCGCGCCGATGACAAGCAGCAGGCCGTCCTGGACGCGGTCCGCGAACAGACCGGCTCGGGCCTGGTATATGCCGGGACGCGCAAGGAGGCCGAGGCCTACGGTGGGCTGCTGGGCGTCCGCCACTATCACGGCGGCCTGTCCAGAGCCGATCGCGCGCGGGCCCAGGAGGATTTCGAGCGCGGGGCCACGATCGTGGCTACCAGTGCGTTCGGCATGGGCATCGACCGGCCCGACGTGCGCTTCGTGCTGCACGCCGCGGTGCCTGGTTCGCTCGATGAGTACTACCAGGAGATCGGCCGGTGTGGCCGCGACGGCAGGCCAGCCGTGGCGATCTGCTGCTACCGGGCCGAAGACCTGGGCCTGCTCCGCTACTTCGCCTCCGGCCTGCCCGATCATGATGACCTGGCCGCCGTGGCCCGGGCCGTGGACGGGCCGCTCACCCGGAGCGAGCTGGCCGCCCGCACCGGGCTTCCTGCGGGCCACGTCGCCGGCCTGCTGAACCTGCTGGAGGCGGCGGGGGCGGTCCGGATCCGGCGTCAGGTCGAGCCCGCCGCTGACCGGCCTGGCCCGGGTGAGGCCGCCGACCGCGCGGTAGAGATCGCCGCCCAGCACCGCTCGGTGGAGCGCTCCCGGGTGGAGATGATGCGGCGCTACGCCGAGATGACCGACTGCCGCCGCCGGTTCCTGCTGCGCTACTTCGGCGAGCCGGTGTCGAAGGCCTGCGGGGCGTGCGACAACTGTGACGCCGGACGCTCCAAGCCGGTGGTGCCGGCCGGCCTGTTTTTCCCCGGCGAGCGGGTCACCCACCACCAGTGGGGTCACGGCCTGGTGCTCGACGCCGAAGCCGACCGGCTCACCGTCCTGTTCGACGACTACGGCTACCGCGAGCTGGCCACCCCGGTGGTATCGGGCCGGCACCTGCTCGCCCCGGAATGACGCCCCGCCCGGTGCGGGCAGGGACCTTCAGCCGGCCCGGCGTTTCGGGATGCCGAATCGTGAGAATTGAGAAACTTATCTGTCATTCAGCGAATCAGGAGAACCGGAGCTGTTTCCGCTACGTTTGCTGTAAGCCCATTCCACCCTTTACTGCAGTCTTCCGTAAATGGTAGAGATAAGCCCGTTAAGATACGCTTTCTTCCGGTATATCCAGTCTTGATCATTGTATTAAATCATCATGAATGCGGGTTTAACCGGACGCTATGCAGTGGCTTCCGGGTGTGTTAAATTTCTTTTCAGGGCGGTGAACCAGCCTGCCTTTCTCGGCGTCTTATTAACGAGGCTCAGGGCGCTTTAAAGAGTCCGACAGCGGGCATTGAGGAAGACGACCCTGGGACAGCCGGTCTTACAACGGGAGGAAAACGTAATGCGATTTGCCAAGAAGATGGCACTGTGGGCATTCTGCGCCGTTCCTGCGGCCGCGGCGATGCTCGTGACCGGGGCCGGGATGGCCAGCGCCGCGCCGACGCCCTACCACCCGCACCCCATCAGCCACTGCAACCCGTGGCAGCGTGAGTCGTGGAACGTCAACGGCAGCAACACCGTGAAGCTCACCTGGGGGACTTCGTCGTACACCTACGCCGTCGCCCTGACCCAGAAGGGCAGCTGCGTCGGCGGCACGCTAACCGACCTTAATCTGCCCGGGCCGCTCGCAAACCAGACCCTGGCGGTAACCGGCGTTATCTACAACAATTACATCACCTTCTCCGTGAACTACGGCCACACTTCCATCCAGGGAAAGAGGACCTTCACCGGCGACATCAACAGGTGGGGCCGCGTGTCCGGAAACTGGAGCGAGACCGGCTCGGAAAATGGCACCGGGACCTGGTCTCTGCAGTACCGGGCGCACCCCGCCTGCTGGTGGGTCCACCCGGGGAGCTGGAACCCGCGCCAGTGCCGCGTCTGGAGCTAATAACACGGCCACTGGGCATAGTATGACGGCCTGATCGGTCCATTACCTGCCGGCAGGCCGGGAAGAAAACTACGGCCAGGCCGCACCGCAAATGGTGCGGCCTGGCTTTTCTTACGGCATATGCCAGCGGACCACGATGGCGGTGGCTGGCGGCCCCCATGGTGCGGCCGGGCTTTCGGGTATCCGCGTGGGCTCCAGCAGGCGCCATAATGGCGACGTGATTGACGAGCTGATCGCCCGGATGGCGGTTCTGCTGGAGCCGCTGCAGGCCGGCCACGATCAGCGCCGGTTCTTCCACGCCACCTACCAGCGGACCACGATCGCGGTGGCCGCCGAGCTCCGCCGCGGCGGTTTCGGCGATCCCGCCTGGGTGGAGCGATGGGACATCGCGTTCGCCGACCTGTACCTGGACGCGCTGGAGGCCTCGCTCGCCAGCCGGCGCCTGGCGCGTCCCTGGGACGTCGCGTTCAGCGCCCCGGCCGGCCTGCCCCCGCTGCGGCACGTGCTGCTGGGCATGAACGCGCACATCAATTACGACCTGCCACAGGCCCTGCTGGCGGTGATCACTGACGAGGAGTTCGGCGACGCGGCGCTGCTGGCCCGGCGGGAAGCTGATCACCGGGCCATCGACGAGATCCTGGCCTCCCGGGTCGCCGCGGAGGACGAGGAACTGACCCGGATCTCCGGCCCGGCGCCGCTGCTGGACCGCATGCTGCGGCCTCTCAGCCGACTCGGCACGCAGCGCTTCCTGCGCGAGGCCAGGGCGAAGGTGTGGGCCAACGCGATCGCCCTCAGCCAGGCTCGCCGCGAGGGGCCGGATGCCTACGCTGTGCGGCTGGCGCAGCTGGAGGAGCTC
>JBAPYC010000380.1:0-16488 GCA_049284535.1 Streptosporangiaceae bacterium | reverse complement strand
GGCCGGGGCGTCACCCGCAGTGGGCTGGTCCGCTCGAGGATCCCGGGACCTTGCGACGCGGCGCGGGGCGGCCCCGAACCGGGCTGGCCCGGGCTGAGCCGGCCCGAGCTGGGCGGGAACATGGCCGACGCGAGCGGGAAATCCACCCGTTCCTCGGTCAGCCCGGTGATGTCCTCCCGGGGAAGCACGACCTCGAAGACCTCCCGGTCGATCTCCCAGTACCCCAGCTGCCGGGCCTGGGCCGAGTCGCGGCCGAGGTAGGCAATGTGCAGCCGGTCACCGAGATCATCCAGGACCAGACACGGCTCGCCGTGGTACTCACCGACCAGGCGTGATTGCCACAGGCCCCCCAGGTCGGAAATTCTCACCTGCTTGCGCCAGCGCCCGCCGGTGGCGGTGAAGCCAAGCTCGTCCGGGGGCGGGGCCGGGGAGAACAGCGTCGCCTCGGTGCCATCGGGGCCGAGGCCGACGTGGTACGGCACCCCGAGATAGGTAGCCATCAGCCGGTAGCGCATGCCCTACAGCTCCGTCTGCCGCCACGCCAGCCCGTCGTAGCGGGCCACGAGCTGGTCGCCGTCCGGGCCGAGCCGGCACATGCCCGCACCCACCGGGATGGCGATCGGCTCGATGTAGAACTCCGGCCCGCCGGGGCCGCCCGCCGGCGTGTAGCCATCGATCGCCCGGGCCGGCCAGGCGATCAGGTAGATCTCGCTCATGTGCGCCGTGAACTCCGAGTCCTCCCAGCCCAGGCTCAGCGCCAGGTAGGCCTCGGCGGGATTGTGGAACCGGACGTCCGGGGCGCGGTACACATAGCCGGCCAGCACGGTCCGCTGGCCGGTCAGGTACGGGCCGACCAGGCGCGGTGGCACAGCCTTCCACATTGGCGTGCCCGGTGCGATCGCAGCCTGTCGCTCCGGCTGGGTCACCCACGCTCCTTCCGTGCGCCTTCTATCCCCGCTGAACCGATTGTGCCGAGTGAATGACGATCATTAGACGGAAAGCGGCTCATTCACAGGATCAATTACTCTCCGAAGTCGTAAGATCACCGAGGTGACTGTGGTGAGCCGGATAGGTGATCAAGACAAGGCGGTCGGTGTCATAGGGTCTGTGACGTGGCCGGTCACCTGAATCCAGGCGGGCAGCAGTTCCGCGATGACGACGGAGCCGCCGATCCGCGCGTAGCCGCCGCCCTGGCCGAATACCTGGCCGGGCAGGGGAGCGAGCAGGCGGCGCTGACCGCGCTGGCCGCGGCCCGGCTGCTGGTGCCAGTGGTCGCCGTGCTGGCCGACGGGACCGCGTCCAGCTCCGGCGACAAGAACAGCGAGATGGTCCTGCCCACGCTCATCGGCCACGACGGGCGACCCGCGGTGCTGGCCTTCACCAGCCTGGACGCGCTGGCGCGCTGGCGGCCGAACGCCCGGCCCGTGCCAGCCGAGGCCGACCGGGTCTGGCGCGCCGCCGTCGCCGACAGCTGTGCCGTCGTCATCGACGTGGCCGGACCTGTGCCACTCGCGGTCGAGGGCGCGCGGCTCGAGTCGCTCGCGGCGGGCCAGCCGGTCCCGCTCGCGCATGAGGACCCGGACGTGCGGGCCGAGGTCGAGGCGGCCGTGGCGGCCGAACCCACGGTGGCCGGGTTCAGCCTGGCGGCCGGGCGGACGGCCCAGCCCGGGGCGGAAACCGAGGCCACCGATCTGGCCGTGCGGCTCAAGGTGGTGGCTGCCGACTGGCAGCCCGCGGTCAACCGGGTGGCCAACAGCATCGCGGGCCGGCTCGCCAGCCGGCTGCGGCGTGGCATCGAGTTCAGCGTCGCCGCCAGCGGAACCACGGAAAGCTAGCCCGCCGGACCCCTTAGGATCGTGACCATGTTCCGCTGGCTGACCGCAGGTGAATCGCATGGCCGCGCGCTCGTCGCGGTCTGCGACGGGGTGCCTGCCGGCGTGCGGGTCAGCACCGAGGACATCGCCGCCGCGCTGGCCCGCAGGCGGGCCGGCTACGGCCGGGGCGCGCGGATGACCTTCGAGCGTGATGAGGTGGAGCTGACCGGGGGAGTCCGGCATGGCCGCACGCTCGGCGGCCCGGTCGCGATCCGGATAGCCAACACCGAATGGCCGAAGTGGGAGACCGTCATGTCGCCCGACCCGGTCGAGCGGGAGATCCTTGACGGCCAGGCCCGGAACGCCCCGCTGACCAGGCCGCGGCCGGGGCACGCGGACCTGGCCGGGATGCAGAAGTACGGCTTCACCGACGCCCGCCCGGTGCTGGAGCGGGCCAGCGCGCGGGAGACGGCCGCACGGGTCGCGCTGGGTGAGGTGGCCCGGCGGGTGCTCAGCCAGGTTCTGGGCGCCCAGATCCTCAGCCATGTGGTGGCCCTCGCCCAGGCTGCTGCGCCGGAGGGCGTCATGCCCGGACCTGACGACGCCGCCGCGGTCGATGCCGACCCGGTACGCTGCTTCGACCCGTCCGCCAGCCGGACCATGATCGCGGAGATCGACGCGGCCAAGAAGGCCGGCGACACCCTCGGCGGCGTGGTGGAGGTGCTGGCCTTCGGGCTGCCGCCCGGGCTGGGCAGCTTCACGCACTGGGACCGTCGGCTCGATGCCCGGTTGGCTGGGGCGCTGATGTCCATCCAGGCCATCAAGGGCGTCGAGGTCGGGGACGGGTTCACCACCGCGGGCCGCCCCGGCTCGGGCGCGCACGACGAGATCGAGGTCACCGAGCACGGGGTCGCCCGGCGGACCAACCGCGCGGGCGGCATCGAAGGCGGCATGAGCACCGGCGAGGTGATCAGGCTGCGGGCCGCCATGAAGCCGATCTCCACGGTTCCGCGCGCCCTGGACACCATCGACACCAGCACCGGCGAGCCGGCCAAGGCGATCAACCAGCGCAGCGACGCGACCGCGGTTCCCGCCGCGGGCGTGGTCGCCGAGGCCATGGTGGCCCTGGTCCTGGCCGAGGCCGCGGTGGAGAAGTTCGGTGGCGATTCCGCCGAGGAGATGCGCCGCAACGCCGAGAGCTACCTCAAGTCCCTGGTGATCTCGTGACCGCGCCGGCGGCCGGGTCGCCCCCCGCCGGGCTGCCTTCCGCCCGGCCGCTGGTCGTCCTCATCGGCCCGCCCGGCGCGGGCAAGTCCGCGGTGGGCCCGCTGCTGGCCGGCCGCCTCGGGGTCGAGTTCACCGACACCGACGCCGAGGTCGGGCAGGCCGCCGGCAAGCCGGTCGGCGACATCTTCATCGAGAACGGCGAGGAAACCTTCCGTGAGCTCGAGCGGGCCGCGGTGACCAGCGTCCTGGACGAGCGCAGCGAGCTGCGCACCCGCGGCGGGGTGGTCGCGCTCGGCAGCGGCGCGGTCCTGGACGCCCACGTCCAGGAGCTGCTTCGCGGGCTGCCGGTGGTCTACCTCTCGGCGGATTTCACGACCGTGTACCGGCGCACCGGCATGGACCGGCCGCGCGTGGTGGTCCCGGGCAACCCGCGCGGGCAGCTGCGGGCCATGCTGGCCGAACGCGACGCGCTCTACCAGCGGCTGGCCAGCCTCACGGTGCAGACCGACGATCTGGAGCCGGATGAGCTGGCCGGCGAGATCAGCGCCCGGATCACCGAAGCGGGCCCGCGGTGACCGCGACCAGGATCGACGTCCACCCCTCGGACGGCGGGGCGCCGTACCCGGTGGTGGTCGGCGCCGGCGTGCTCGGCGAGCTGCCTCACCTGGTGCCCAAGGATGCGCGCACGGTGGTGGTCGTTTACCCGAAGGGCCTGGGCGAGATCGCCGGGCCCGCTTGCGGGGCGCTGGCCGCGGCCGGATTCGACGTCCGCGCCGAGCCGGTGCCGGACTCCGAAGCGGCCAAGACCGCCGAGGTCGCCGCCGGCCTGTGGTCCCGGCTGGCCCGGCACGGGGTGACCCGCTCGGACTGCGTCATCGGGATCGGCGGCGGCGCCACCACCGACCTGGCCGGGTTCGCGGCCGCGACGTACCTGCGGGGCGTCAAGGTCATCCTGGTCCCGACCACACTGCTGGGCATGGCCGACGCCGCGGTGGGCGGCAAGACCGCGATCGACATACCCGAGGGCAAGAACCTGGTCGGCGCGTTCCACTCACCCGCGGGCGTGCTCGCCGACCTGGTCACGCTGGAGACGCTGCCGCGGGCCGACTACGTGGCCGGCCTGGCCGAAGTGATCAAGGCCGGCTTCATCGCCGATCCGGTCATCCTGGACCTGGTGCGGGCGAACCCGGAGGGGGCCGTGGTCCCGCACGGCGCGCACGCGCGCGAGCTGATCGAGCGCGCGATCGCGGTCAAGGCCGACGTGGTCTCCAAGGACCTCAGCGAGCAGGGCCTGCGGGAGATCCTGAACTACGGGCACACCCTGGGCCATGCCATCGAACGGGTGGAGGACTACCGGTTCCGGCACGGCGACGCCGTCGCCATCGGCATGGTCTACGTGGCCGAGCTCGCCCGGCTGGCCGGCCGGCTCGACGAGGCGACCTGCGCGCTGCACCGGAGCATCCTGGCCAGCGTGGGCCTGCCCACCACGTACCCGGCCGGAGCATGGACCTCGGTGCGCGAGGCCATGAGCGTGGACAAGAAAGCCCGTGGTGCACGCCTGAGGCTAGTCGTGCTCGACGGCCTGGCGCGGCCCTCGATACTTGATAATCCGTCCGAGGAACTGCTGAGGCAGGCATACCTGGAGGTGTCCAAGTGATCACGCAGGTACTCGTCCTCAACGGGCCGAACCTGGCTCGTCTCGGCATCAGGGAGCCGGAGATCTACGGCTCGGTGTCATTTGACGACCTGGCCGAGCTGTGCCGCTCGACCGGCCGCAAGCTTGGCCTGAGCGTGGAAGTACGGCAGACCGACAGCGAGCACGAGCTGATCAGCTGGGTGCACGAGGCCGCCGACGCCCGCATGCCGGTCATCCTCAACCCGGCCGCGTTCACGCACTACTCCTACGCGCTGCGCGACGCGCTGGCCATGCGGACCGCCCCGCTGGTCGAGGTGCACCTGTCCAACCCGGCGGCGCGGGAGGAGTTCCGGCACACCTCGGTGGTGGCCGGCGTGGCGGACGGAACGGTCGCCGGGTTCGGCCTGGTCTCCTACCAGCTGGCCCTGCAGGCCATCGCCGAGCTGGCCGCGGAGGACAGCACCGGGCAGCCCGGGCCCGGGCTGCCCGAGCCCGCCGAGCCCGCACCGGAGAAGCCCACCACCGAGAACCCGGACCTGGGCGCGTGATCGTCCTCGTCGGCTTCATGGGGGCGGGCAAGACCACGGTCGGCGGGCTGCTGGCCGCCCGGCTTGGCCTGCCGCTGGCCGACAGCGACCAGGTAATCGAGGAGCGCGCGGGCCGCCCGGTCCGGCAGATCTTCGCCGAAGATGGCGAGCCCGGCTTCCGGGCGCTGGAACACCAGGTCATCGCCGAGCTGCTGGAGGGCCCCGACCTGGTGATCGCGGTGGGCGGCGGCGCGCCCGAGCACCCCAGGACCCGTGACCGGCTGCTCGCCGAGACCCGCGCCCACATCGTCTACCTCGAGGTCGGCTACGAGCAGGCCATGCGGCGCGTCGGCGGCGACGGCGGCCGCCCGATGCTGGCCCGCCGCGACGTCGCCGCCGTCTACCAGCGGCGGCTGACCGTTTACGCGCAGGTCGCGACGCTGACCGTACCCACCGACGACCGGGCGCCCGAGGCCATCAGCGAGGACATCGTCGCCCGCATGGTCCGGGTTCCAGCGGCCGAACGGCCTGGTTACCCGCCCCGCTGAACCGGCGACCCAGCCGCTACGCTCCCTATATGGCCAATCGCATGCGGATAGGTATATTCCTCAACTACGCCGGCGGGTTCAGCGAGACCGTCGATGAGCTCACCGACTATGAGCGGGCCGGGCTGGACATCGTGTTCGTGCCCGAGGCCTACAGCTTCGACGCGGTGAGCCAGCTCGGGTTCCTGGCCGCCAGGACCGAGCGGGTGGAGATCGCGTCGGGCATCTTCCCGATCTACTCGCGTACCCCCACCCTGCTGGCCATGACCGCGGCCGGCCTGGACTACGTCTCCAACGGCCGGTTCACCCTCGGGCTGGGTGCCTCCGGCCCGCAGGTGATCGAGGGCTGGCACGGGGTGGCCTACGACGCTCCGATTGGGCGGACCCGTGAGATCGTCGAGATCTGCCGGATGGTCTGGCGTCGCGAGCGGGTGGCCTACCAGGGCAAGTACTACACGCTGCCGCTTGAGGGGGGCACCGGGCTGGGCAAGCCGCTCAAGCTGATCAATCACCCGGTCCGCGAGCGCATCCCGATCGCGCTGGCTGCTATCGGCCCGAAGAACGTCACCGTCGCCGCCGAGCTGGCCGAGTCCTGGATGCCCATCTTCTACCTGCCGGAGCGCTCCGGCGACGTCTGGGGCGGCGCCGTGGCCGAGGGCATGACCAAGCGCGACCCGGCGCTCGGCCCGCTCGACGTGATCGCCTCCGCCCCGCTGGCCATCGGCGAGGACGTCACCGGCCTGCGCGACCTGGCCCGGCCCCAGCTGGCCCTGTACATCGGCGGCATGGGGGCCCGTGGCCGCAACTTCTACAACGACCTGGCCCGCCGGTTCGGCTACGAGGCCGAGGCCAAGGCCATCCAGGACGCCTACCTGGACGGCCGCAAGGAGGAGGCCGAGGCGCTGGTGCCGGCCGAGCTGGCGGAGCTGACCTCGCTGATCGGCCCGGAGTCCTACGTAGCCGAGCGGCTGGCTGCCTACGCCGAGTCCGGCGTGACCACGCTGAATGTCACCCCGATCGCGGGCACCCGCGAGGGCCGGGTGCGTCTGCTGGAGAAAGTCCGGGCCCTGGCCGGATAAGCCACCCGGCCGCGCAGGCGGTCCCGGCCGACGGCGGCCGCTGCGCGCGCTGACGCGTAAAGTTCTGGGCATGCCAGAGATACACGCGGCCCGCCGCAGCCGGGCGCAGGAGAAGATCGCCGAGGCCGGCGCGGACGCGGTCCTGGTCACCTCCGGCCCGAACGTCCGCTACCTCACCGGCCTGGCCAGCTCCAACGCCGCCCTGTTGCTGGCGGCGGACGGGATGGCGGTGCTGGCCACCGACTCCCGGTACGCGCTCGCCGCCCAGCGCGACTGTGCCGATCTCGAGCTGATCGTGGAGCGTTTCATCGAACCGCGGCTCGCGGCCGAGATGGCCGCCCGGGGCCTGCGCACCGTGGCCTTCGAGGCGCACGAGATGTCGGTCGAACGCCATGCCGAGCTCGCCGCCCGGGCCGACGGCACCAAACTCAGCCCGTTCGGCCGGAAGATCGAGGAGCTCCGGACCGTCAAGGATCCGTCCGAGCTCGAGTTGCTGGCCACCGCCTGCCGGATCAGTGACCAGGCTCTCGCCGACACATTCTCACTGATCCGGCCGGGTATGACCGAACGCCAGCTGGCTGCTGCGCTGGACCGCCGGATGGCCGAGCTGGGCGCCGACCGGCCGGCCTTCGACACCATCGTGGCCAGCGGGCCGAATGGCGCCATCCCGCACCACGCCCCGGCGAGCCGGCCCATCCGCCGCGGTGACCTGATCACCATGGACTTCGGCGCGCAGTACGGCGGTTACCACGCCGACATGACCCGGACCGTTGCGCTCGGCGAGCCCGCGGGCTGGCAGCGGGAGATCTACGAGCTGGTCGCGGCGGCGCAGCGGGCCGGACTGGACGCGGCCAGGCCGGACGCGGACGTCGCGGACGTGGACGCGGCCGCGCGCGACCTGATCCGCGACGCCGGGCACGGCGAGCATTTCCAGCACGGGCTCGGGCACGGAGTCGGGCTCGAGGTCCACGAGGCACCGACGATCGGATACGCCAGAACGGGTAAACTCAGCTGCCAGGTTCCAGTCACCGTCGAGCCTGGTGTCTACCTGCCCGGCAGGGGCGGTGTCCGGATCGAGGACGTCCTGGTCGTGGGGGCCGACGGGACGGGCCTCCTCACGACTACGACGCGAGAACTTCTCGTTCTTTAACCTGGAGACGAAACGTGGCCACCACGAACGACCTGAAGAACGGCATCACGCTCAACCTGGACGGCAACCTCTGGACCGTTGTTGAGTTCCAGCACGTCAAGCCGGGTAAGGGGCCCGCCTTCGTGCGCACCAAGCTCAAGAACATCATGTCGGGCAAGGTCGTCGACCGGACCTTCAATGCCGGAGTCAAGGTGGACGTGGCCAGCGTCGACCGGCGGGACATGCAGTACCTGTACCGCGAGGGCGGCGACTTTGTCTTCATGGATACCCAGGACTACGAGCAGCCGCGCGTGCCCGCGTCCGTCGTGGGTGACGCCGCGAACTACCTGCTGGAAGAGCAGACCGTAACCATCGCGTTCAACGACGGCACGCCGCTGTACGTCGACATGCCGGCCGCCGTCGAGCTCACGATCAGCCAGACCGACCCCGGCGTGCAGGGCGACCGCTCCACCGGTGGCACCAAGCCCGCCACCCTCCAGACCGGCGCCACCATCCAGGTGCCGCTGTTCATCACCACCGGCGAGAAGATCAAGGTCGACACCCGCACCGGCCAGTACCTCGGCCGCGCCTGATGAGCGATCGCCTCCGCCGCGGCGCCTCCCGCCGGGCCGTTCGGATGGGTCGCCGTGTCCGCTCGTAGCAAGGCGCGCAAGCGTGCCCTGGACGTCCTGTTCGAGGCCGAACTGCGCGAAACCCCCCTGCTCGAGCTGCTCGCCGAGCGGATTACCCTGGGCGACCCGCCCGTGCCCGACTACGCCGCGGAACTGGTCCGCGGCGTGTCCGTGCACCAGGCCCGGATCGACGAGCTGATCGCGGAGTACGCCGAGGGCTGGACCCTGGAAAGAATGCCCGCCGTCGACCGCAACATCTTGCGGATCGGCGTCTACGAGCTGCTCTGGGCCGACGACGTGCCCGACGGCGTGGCCATCAGCGAGGCCGTCCTGCTCGCCCGCGACCTGTCGACCGACGCCTCGCCGGCCTTCATCAACGGCCTGCTGGCCCGCATCGCCGAGCTCAAGCCCTCCCTGCAGGTCTGAGCCTCCGGCGGCGCCCCTGCGTCCCGGCGTCAGGCCGGCCGCGGCCTCGCTCCCGCGAGCCGGCAACGCGCCGTTGACCCCAGCCGCCACTCCAGCCACTCCAGCCACATCTGCGCGGAAGATCCAGGCTTCGGGGAACATTTTGGGGCCCACAGCCCACACGATCTTCCCCACAGCCAGAATGCTCCCCGATAAGCGGAGCAATCGCTCCGGATTAGCGTGGGGCGCGTCGGGTCAGGCTGGGGCGAAGGTCAGGCTGGGGCGAAACGGACCCGGAGGCCGAAGCGGCGCAGCACGCGCACGAACCACAGCGCGGACCATACCGTGCCCGCGGCCGTGCCGCCGATGGTGACGGCGGTGGTGAGCAGCAGGAACACCTTGACCGGCTCGACCGCCATCGCCACGGCCAGGCCCACGGTGGACAGGAAGAAGATGCCCGCCCATAGCCAGGTCGCGCCCTGGAAGAAGCGGTGCAGCCCGGCATGGTGCGCGGAGGGCTGGCGCAGGGCCACGACCTCGGCGGCCAGCTGGGCCACCAGCGGCTTGCGGGTGGGCGCGGTCCGCGCGAACAGCACGCACAGGCCCAGGTTCGCCAGCGGGAACTGCAGCAGGAAGAACAGCATGCTGCCGGTGACGATGACCACGGCGGTCTGCAGGGTGAGCACCAGGGCGGAGATCGTGAGCAACCCGGGGACGCTGCGGGTGAAGACCTTCCGGCCGATGACCGTCAGCCACACCACGCCGGTCGCGGCCAGCATGCCCGCGTCGCGGCCGCCCAGCGAAGCGCCGATGAAGTAGCCGGCGACCGGCAGGCCAAGAGACTCGGCCAGATTCCAGCCTGCAGTCAGCGCCAGCCGCCAGGGGCGAGGCAACTCGAGGTGCTCAGCCATGGCGATGAGCATACGGTGGCAGGCTGCAGGCGCGCTGGAATTGCCGGCAGGTGGCGTAAAGAACAACCTGAGAGTTCCGCACGGCCGTATAACGTACGGTTGGTCACTTAAGTTCACCAGGCAAAAACGGACCGTAACCGACAGAACCGGCTATACCCGGGCCGGCGCCCCGGGCAGCGCCCCGGGAGCGCCCCGGCCGGCGCGCAGACCTGGCCGCGATCTGGTTCGGACCCCGGTCAGGCCAGCGCGAATGTCGGCGGCCGGCGCTACATTGGACTCCGGGGAAGGAGACAGGCGTGGCCGAACACTTCAGGCGTGACGGGGTGCGATCGTCGCTCATCTGGGACGTGCTGCGCGAGGTCATCTCCGCGCGGGTGGCCGAGACCGGGCGGCCAGTCCTGGATATCACCGACGTAGGCGGGGGGACCGGCGGCCTCGCAGTGCCGTTCGCCGCGCTGGGCCATAACGTCACCGTGGTCGACGCGAGTCCGGACGCGCTGGCGGCGGCGCAGCGCCGGGCGGCCGAGGCGGGAGCGCGGCTGATCGCGGTCCAGGGCGACGCCGCCAGCCTGGACAGCGTGGTCGGCACCAAGGCGGCCGACCTTGTGATCTGCCACAACGTGCTGGAGTACGTCGACTCCCCGGCCGACGCCATGACCGCCATCGCGGCCGTGCTCCGGCCCGCCGCCACCGTCAGCGTGCTGGCCGGCAACGCGGTGGCCGCCGTGCTGCACCGGGCCCTGGCCGGCCGCTTCACCGAGGCCCGCCTGCTGCTCGAGAGCGAGGGCGCACCCGTAGAGAGCGAGGGCGTTGTCCCGCGGCGGTTCACCTTGACCGCGCTGACCGCGCTGATCGAGGGGGCTGGACTGCGCGCAGGGGAGTCGCACGGGTTGCGGATCTTCAGCGGGCTGGTACCAGGTGCCCTGCTCGAGGGCGACGCGGGCGGGGCCGGCGGAACCGAGGCGCTGCGCGCGCTCGAGGAGGCCGCCGCGGTCACCCCGCCGCTGCGGGACATCGCGGCCCAGCTGCATGTCCTGGGCCACCGCTGAGACCACGGGCGGCTGAGGCCATGGGCGGCGGTGAGGCACCGGACGACACCGGCTGTGACGTGCTGCATGTGGACATGGACGCGTTCTACGCCAGCGTGGAGGTCCGGGACCAGCCCGAGCTGGCCGGAAAACCCGTCATCGTGGGCGGGACCAGCGGCCGCGGCGTCGTGCTGTCCGCGTCGTACCAGGCCCGGGTGTTCGGGGTCCGCTCGGCCATGCCGGTGATGCGGGCGCAGCGGCTGTGCCCGAAGGCCATCTTCGTCCCGCCCCGGCACCGGATGTACGCGGCCGCCTCCAAGGAGGTCATGGCCATCTTCGGGTCGGTCACCCCCGAGGTCGAGCCGCTCGCCCTGGACGAGGCCTTCCTCGACGTCTCCGGCGCCCGCCGCCGGCTCGGATCGCCCGCCGCTATCGCCCGGCACATCCGCTCCGAGGTGGCCCGGCAGCTGAGCCTCACCTGCTCGGTCGGGGTCGCGCCGACCAAGTTCATCGCCAAGATCGCCTCGGTCCACTGCAAGCCGGACGGGCTCCTGGTCGTGCCGCAGGCGGGCGTACTGGACTTTCTGCACCCACTGCCGGTGGCGGCGCTGTGGGGCGTAGGGGAGCGCACCGGGGAGGTGCTGGCCCGGCTGGGCCTGCGCACCGTGGCGGATATCGCGCACACTCCGCTGGCCACGCTGGAACACGAGCTCGGCGCCGCCCAGGGCGCGCACCTGTCCGCCCTGGCCTGGGGCCAGGACCCGCGCCGGGTCACCCCGCACGTCCCGGAGAAGAGCATCGGAGCCGAGGAGACGTTCGCCACCGACATCGACGACCCGGAACGGATCAGGCGGGAGCTGCTCAAGCTGTCCGGCCGGACCGCGCACAGCCTCCGGGCGGGCGGCTACGTAGCCCGGACCATCTCGGTCAAGCTGCGGCTGGCGAATTTCAAGACGATGACGCGGTCCCGCACGCTGGCTTACCCGACCGACGTGGCGCGTGAGATTTATGCCACAGCGTGCGGTCTGTACGAAGCGTCCGGTCTCGCCTCCGGTGCCCGGCTGCGTCTGGTCGGCGTCCGGGTCTCCGGGCTGGTGCCGGTGGCCGGGGCGAATGCGCAGCTAGCCTTGGACGAACGGCCTGTCGGCTGGCGTGAGGCGGAGCAGGCGCTGGACAAGATAGCCAGCCGGTTCGGGGCCAGCGCGGTACGGCCGGCCGCCCTGGTCGACGATACGGACCGTCCAGCTAGGGAAGCTTTCTGACGTGCAAGGGGGGTGCGCCCTTCCAAGGTGCGTGTCAACGCTCGTATTCTGGAGGGAACCGGGTATGTGAGGTGAAGGGTCACCCCAATACGTGCCGGGCGCGAGGGTTTTTTATGGGAGGCGTCGTGCCGCTCTCTGAACATGAGCAGCGCCAGCTGGAGCAGATCGAGCAAGCGCTGTACAGGGAGGATCCGAAGTTCGGGCGTCTCGTGCGCTCCAGCGATCCGCGAGTGCACTACAAGCGCAAGCTGGCGCAGGGCCTGATCGGGGTCGTGATTGGCGCGGCCCTGCTGGCCGCCGGGATCGTTACCCACCGCGTGTACATGGAGGCGGCCGGCGCGGCGATCGCGCTGCTCTCCCTGATCTATGCCGTGGTGAGCTGGCGGCGTCATGCCGCCCGGGTGCGGCCACCGCGCACCAAGACGATTGCCAAGGACCAGCCTCGGGCGGGCCGGCGGCCGGACCAGACCCGGCGCGCCCGCATGATGGAGCGGATGGAAGAGCGCTGGCGTCGCCGCCAGGAGGGCAACCGCCGGATGTAGCGCTAATCTGCGGCCCGCGACCGCCACCGGCGCGGGTGCAGGGCGCTGGCGTGGTCGGGGATGCGGGCGGCAGCCTCGGCGAGGGCGGTGAGCATCGAGGCGGGAAGCAGGACGGCGCGCCAGCGGGTGCCGCGGCGGGCCTGGGCGGCTAGGCCATGGCGGGCAGTGGCGGTATCGCGGTGCAGGTCGCGGGCGTCGGCAGGGCGGGCGGCATAGCTGGCGCGCTCTTCGGCCAGCGCGATGCGGGTGATCGCCTGGGCGGTCTGGGGGTCCGCGGTGGTGCTGATGCGGGCGGCCAGGGTGCGCGGTGGCTCGCTGGGGCGGCTGACGACGCCGTAATCGGTGAGGTCGTCGCGGAACTCCTGCCAGGCGACGTGAGCGCGGTCGGTGTCGGTGCCGGCCTGGAACCAGCGCCAGCGGCGGCGGGCTAGCCGCGCGGAGGCGGGGGTGACCAGCACCACCGCGGCCGTGATGGCGGCGGCAATGCCGACCGTGGTCCAGCCGGCGGTGATGTTCAGCCCGGCAGTGTGGGCCAGCAGCCGGTACAGGGCCAAGGCGACCAGCGCAGTTGCGACCGCGAGCAGCACGGCCGGGGTGGTGACGGGCCGCCGCCGGCGGCCCGCTGCTCCCGGCCGGGTGGTCATGGCCTCGCGAGCGGACGGGGCCGCCACGGCGACCAGGACGCAAGCCAGCACGAGGGCGGCGATCACGGCCAGCAGAATCGCGGTCCATGGTGTGCCCGCCCGTCCGGCCGCCAGGGCGGCGGCCGAGCCGACCTCACCGGCTTCCGGGTTCAGCTTTCCATTCGGGCCGGCCGCCTTCGAAGCGGCCGGCAGGGCGCCGGTCCCGCTGCTGGCCTTAATGATCGGGTCGGTGTTGAGCTGTCCCTGCCCGGTAGCGCTGTTCATGTAGGCCGGCGGATTGGCGGTGCCCTGGCCCGCGGGGGTGGGCTCGAAGCGGATCCAGCCCAGGCTCGGGAAGAAAACCTCGGTCCAGGCGTGCGCGTCGGTGTTCCTGACCGTGTACACGTTGTCCTTGCCGCGGGTGCCCGCGGTGTAGCCGACCACGAACCGGGCCGGGATGCCGAGCAGCCGGGTAAGGACGGTCATGGCGTAGGCGTACTGCACGCAGAACCCGGACTTGCTCTTGGTCAGGAAGGCCAGCAGGCCAGCGGCGCTATCGAATGGTGCCGCAGACAGGCTGTAGCTGAACCCGCCGCCGGATAGCCAGTTAGCCAGCGCGTCCACCTTGCCGAACTCGGTGACCTGGCCGGCTACGTGCTCGGCGGCCAGCTGCTTCAGGGCCTGGGTCTGGTACGCCGACGGCAGCTCGACCTCGGGTGCGAGGCTCGCCGACCTGGACAGCGCGGGCAGCTGCGACAGCTGGGCCTGGCTCGGGTCCACGGCCAGGCTGGCCACGGTGTACTGCCGGCCGGCTACCGGGCTGCTGGTGGAGTACACCATGAGCTCCGGATCGGACAGCCACTTCCCGGGCACGGTGATGCTGGTGGGCGGATAGGGCACCGGCAGGAAGACCGGCGCGGCCCCCGGGCCGGGGAAGTCCCGGCTCAGGGTAACTGTGGTGTTGACGAGCTGGGATGACGTGGTGTCGGTGAGCCCCTGTGGCCCGGGCAGGCTGGTCACCGGTCTCGCACCCGAGGCATAGTTGGTGACCTGCCAGCCGGTGTCGGCCAGGGTGTCGAACACGTACTGCCGGAAGTATTCGGCCTCCGACTCCTGCAGCGTTGCCGGCGCGTCGCTGGTGTAGGTGAACACCGTGAACGGCTGGGATTCGTGCAGCTGATTGACGGTCTGGGCCAGGGCGCTGGGCAGGGCCAGGGAATCGCCCGCCCCGCCGCCTTTGCCGCCGATGCCGGGGCCGGAGGAGAACAGCTTGCTCGGGTGCAGGCCGGGCACGAGCAGCGGGGCGCACAGCGCCAGGACGATCGAGGCCAGCCCCACCCGCCGTCCCGCCGCGGCCAGGGCCCGGGTATCCGCGACGTGCCGGGGCCCGGCCCGCCACAGCGAGATCAGCCGGCCCCAGACCCGGATCCGCTCCCGGCCGTCGGCGCTGAGCATGGCCAGATAGCCCGCACAGCCCAGGCAGAACACCACCGCGGTCGTCAGCTGGCTGTGCGGCGCGTTGAGCGTCACCGGCACGGTGAACAGCACCAGTAGCGGCAGCCCGGCCAGCGCGGTGGACCGCAGCCGGACCGCGATCAGGTCGGCCGCCACCGCGGCGATGCCGACGCCGGCCGTGGCCAGCAGCAGCAGGCCGGCCAGGTGCGGGACCGGCGGCGCGTACCGGTTCGACTCGTGAAAGCCCGTGCCGACCAGATCCCACAGCCGGCTCAGCGACGCGACGGTAGGAATGACCCGCAGCAGCGACTCACGCGCCTCGAAGACCAGGTTCAGGTACAGCAGCAGGCCGGCCAGGGTGGCGGCCAGGCAGATCAGCACGGGCAGGGGCCGCAGCCGGGTCAGTGCCCCGACGGCGGCCACGACGGCAACACCGCCGGTGGCGACGACCAACCACAGCGAGTCGGTGAAGACCGGGAAGAGCACGGTCGAGGCCAGGACGCAGGCGATCGCCGTGGTCAGCGTCATCCTCGGGTTCGGCGTCACTCGGTCTCACCTCCGGCGGCGGCCGGGGTGCCCAGGTCGGCGGCGGGCCCGAATGTGCCGCCGAGAGAGAGCAGGCGGTCCGCGGGCCGGTGCAGCTGCTGCCACGCCGCGGCGAGCGGGGTGCTCGCGGTGACTACCGCCACCCGCCAGCCTGCGGCCGAGAGGATCTCCGCCGTGGCCGCCGTATCCTCCCCGGCCCCTTCGGAGGTCCATGCGGATACCGCGAGCAGCAGGGCCATGGCAGGCGCGTTCCCGCGCCGGGCCGCGGCCAGCTGGTGCGCGTCCTCGCGCGACATCCGCCCGGCCACCGCGATCAGCTGGCCACCCGCCCGGGCCAGCCCGGAGGCGCCCGGTGCCAGGCTTGCTTCGCGGGACGGGCTGACCACGGCGAGCATGTCGAGCAGTGTGTCCTGGAACGTGCCCTGCGGCGCGATCTCGCCTGCCTCGGTGATGAGCCGGGCCCGGAAGCCCTCTTCGGACAGGTGCGCGCCGATGGAGGCGGCCGCACTCACCGCGAACTCGAACGTCGAGGCGGATCCGCTACCGGAGTGCACCGTCCGCCGGGTGTCGAGGAAGACCGAGGCGCTGTTGCGCCACTGATGCTCCTCCCGGCGCACCATCAGCTGGCCGTACCGCGCCGTCGACTTCCAGTGCACCCGGTGCAGGCTGTCACCGTCCTGGTAAGGCCGGGGGGCCGCGTCGTCTTCACCGACCGCCGAGATCGTCCTCATCCCGCCGTCGCCCTCGCCGAGCCAGCTGCTCTGCGCCGTGGCCCGGGGCAGCGGGTGGATCCTCGGCGTCACCACCAGCGTGCTGGTGGTGCTGAACGACCGGCTGATCTCCACCAGCCCGAACGTGTCCGCGACCCGCACCCGCAGCGGGCCGATGGTGAATTTGCCCCGGGTATCCGAACGGATCTGGTAGGACAGCTCCCGGTGACCGCCCGGCTCGATCTCGTCGAGCACGAACCGCGGCCTGCTGCCCAGCGTGTACGGGGTGATGTCCTCCGCCAGCAGCACGCCGGTGCGCAGCCGTGACACGTTCTCCACCCGCGCGGTCACCTTGGTCGGCTGGCCCGCCGGGATCCGCGGCGGATCCAGCCTGCGGGTGCAGGACAGCCGGTACCG
>JBAPYC010000379.1:0-6396 GCA_049284535.1 Streptosporangiaceae bacterium | reverse complement strand
CGGGGTCAGCACCGCGGCCGTACGGGAGTCAACCCTGCGGCACACGGCGCGCTTCGTCTGCACCACCGACGCCGACGGTAACCAGATCGGCTCGTTCTACCCGGGCGCGATGAGCGAGGACGCCGAGATCAAGATCGGGCCCCTGGCCGAGGAGCACGGCGGTATCGACCTCGTGCTCATCGGGGCGGGCGATCCCGGTGCCATGGTGGCGCACACGGCGGGCTGCCGGGAGGCCGGCCTGGCGTTCGCCGCCGACCCCTCTCAGCAGCTGGCTCGCATCTTCAGCGACGAGCAGATCCGCGATCTGGTCGACGGGGCCGGCTACCTGTTCGGCAACGAGTACGAGGAAGCCCTGATCGAGCGCAAGTCCGGCTGGGGCGCCGCCGAAATGCTCGACCACGTCAAGATCCGGATCACCACCCTCGGCCCGGGCGGTGCGCGGATCGAGCAGAAGGGCCAGGCGCCGGTCACCGTGCCCGCGGTGCCCGACGCCGAGCCAGTCGACCCGACCGGCTCGGGCGACGCGTTCCGGTCCGGCTTCCTGGCCGCCGTGGCCTGGGGCCTGCCCCTGGAAAGAGCCGCCCAGCTCGGCAACCTGATGGCCGTCCATGCCCTGGAAGTCACCGGCCCGCAGGAGTACGAGCTCAAGCCGGGACCGCTGACCGAGCGTTTTGCCGCTGCCTATGGCGACGCCGCAGCCGATGAGGTAGCGGCCCACCTCACGGCCTAAGCCGGAAATTCCCGGCAACCCAGCACCTCCCGTCGCCGTCTCAGAGGATAGTAGGCGGACGGCAACGGGAGGCACGATGAAACGCGCGCGCAAGGTCCGGCCTGCGGCCGCCGCAGCCATAGCGCTGATTGGCCTGGCGGCAGCCGGCTGCTCGTCCTCGGCCAGCTCGAGCAGCCCGCCGACCGCGACCGCCACAACCACGGTGACCGCGACCGCCAGCGCGCCGGCCAGCAGCAGTACGGCTGTGCCGCCGTCGAGCCCGGCGGGCGGCGGGGCCGCGGCCTGCCCGACCAGTTCCCTGCAGGTGAAGCAGACGGCCCCTGATGGCTACGCCGGCGGTGTGTACGTGACCATCGTGTTCACCAACGCCGCGAATTCGCCGTGCACGCTGTACGGCTACCCGGGCGTCTCCCTGGTCTCGTCGTCGCGTACTCAGCTCGGCCTGGCCGCCAAGCGGACCACCACCACCCCGGTCAAGCTGGTCACGCTGGCCTCGGGAGCAAGCGCCCACGCCCAGCTGCAGATCGTGGACGCGCTGAACTTCCCCGCCTTGAGCTGCGCCCCGACCAAGGCCACCTACCTGCGGATCTTCCCGCCGAACCAGACGGCGGCGGTCTACCTGTCCAATGCCTCCAGCACCTGCTCCAAGCCGACCCAGACGCTGTTCATCAGCCCGGTCCAGGCCGGCGCCGGCAGCTCATCCTGACCGTGCCACCGCACCCGGGAGCCTATGCCCAGGCGCGGCGGGACCACGAGGACGTCGCTCACCGTGCGTATATGCCGGTGGTCTGACCAGGATCTGGCAGCGGTAGCGTGGCGAGCATGGGAACTGCGCTGGCGGCTGGAGGGCTGCCCGAACTGACCCATGTACTCGCGTCCGGATACAACGGGCCGCCCGAGCTGACCGTGCCGCGGGCCTTCACCGAGTGGACCTTCGACCCGTGGATGGCGGCGCTCATCGTCGTCCTCGCGGCCGGCTACCTGGCCGGCGTCCGGCGGGTCGGGGACTGGCCGCTCGCGCACCGGATCTGGTTCCTCGGCCTGGGCCTGGGCTTCCTGGTCATCGCCACCATGTCCTGGGTGGCGGCGTACATGCCGGTGCTGTTCTACGCGCGGGCGGTGCAGACTGTGCTGCTGGTGCTGCTGGTACCGCTCTTCCTGGCTCTGGGCCGGCCCATCTCGCTGTTCATCGCGGTCTTCCCGCGCGCGGGCGCGCGGCTGGAAGCGGCGATCCGGTCCCGCCCGGCGCGGATCATCACCTTTCCCGCGATCACCACCTTCGCCCTGGTGGGCGTGCCCTTCGTGATGTACTTCACCGGCTGGTACAGCGCGGTATTCCGCAGCGGCACGGTGCGCGAGCTGACCTTCCTGGCGTTGCTCGCGGCGGGCCTGGCGTTCTTCTGGACCCTGCTGCGGGTGGACCCGGTCCCCAAGCAGTATTCCTACGGCGTGTCCATGTGGATCACCGGCGCCGAGGTGATCGGCGACGCGTTCCTGGGGCTGGCCGTCATCGCCGACCAGAACCTGATCGGCGCCGACTGGTATCACGCGCTGGCGAGGCCCTGGGGTCCTACCCTGCAGACGGACCAGGTCCTGGGCGGGGGAGTGCTGTGGATTCTCGGCGATCTGGTCGGCCTGCCGTTCCTGGCCGTCCAGCTGATCCAGCTGATGCGTGAGGACGAGTCGGACGCGGCCCGGATCGACGCCGAACTCGACGCCCGGGACGCCCAACTCCAGCAAACACAGCTCCAGCAAACACAGCTCCAGCAAACACAGCTCCAGCCGGCCCACGTGGCCGCCGGCGGAGCCAACGACGCCACGGACGCCAAGGACGCGCCGGACGGCGACGACGGGCCAGCACAGCAGCAAGAGCCACGGCCCTGGTGGGAGGACGACCCGCGCTTCACCGAGCGCTTCAAGTCCTGAGGGTCACAGCCACCTGGGGGTCACAGCACGCGGCGGATGTACAGCGCCCAGCCGCCGGCTGGCAACTCGGCGTACCCGGCGAACTCCTGTGCCTTCATCATGCACCAGGACGGTATGTCGGTGTAGGCGGCCGGGTCGTCGGCCAGCACGGCCACGATCTCGCCCCGCGGGATGTCCCTGATCTGCTCGGCGAGCATGATGATCGGGATGGGGCACTTGCGCCCCAGGGCGTCGATAGTCAGGGCGGGAGCCGGTACGACTGGCTTGACCGCCGCCCGTTCGGCCTGAGGAGGAGCGGAACCGGTGACCGGCGGATCCGTGGCGGCGGTCGCCGTTGCCCGGCCAAACAGGCGGGCCCGGCGCCCGCTCATGAGCTCACTCGCACGCCCCCATGATGCCCTTAGCGGGCCCGGCTACGCGCCCGGGCCCGGAGATCCGCACAAAGATGACCCAAACCCGTGGGGTCCTAGAAGCCTCGCGGGCGGTGCGCGATACTGTTTGCACGACACGTTGTAGCAGAACCGAGGAAGGCCCTCGCCTTGATCACCGACAACGCCGAACCGGGTCCGATAAGGCCCAGGTCCCGCCGTACGCGGCTGACGCGCACGACGGGTATGACGGTCGCGCTGGCCCTCTTGGTCCTAGGCCTGACCGGCTGCTCAGACAACACCTTTACCCGGCTGGGCTTCCCGAAGCCGATCACCGAGCAGGGCAAGACCGTCCTCACCCTCTGGCAGGGTTCGTGGATCGCCGGCTTGGCCGTCGGCGTGCTGGTCTGGGGCCTGATCTTGTGGGCGGTGCTCTTTCACCGCAAGCGCGGGGACAAGCTGCCGCCCCAGGCGCGCTACAACATGCCGATCGAGATCATGTACACGGCCGTTCCGTTCGTGCTGATCGCGGTGCTGTTCTACTTCACCGCGAAGGACGAGAACTACGTCGACAGCCTCTCGGCCAAGCCGGCCGTGACCGTGAACGTGCTCGGCTTCCAGTGGAGCTGGCAGTTCAACTACCCGCAGTACCACGTCACCAACACCGGCGAGATGTACGGCTACGGGGCGCTGCCGGTACTGGAGATCCCGAAGGGCGAGACGGTCAGGTTCAACCTGGCCTCCGAGGACGTCATCCACGCCTTCTGGGTGCCGGAGTTCCTGTTCAAGCGGGACGTCATCCCCGGCCACCCGAACCACTTCCAGGTCACCGCGACGCAGACGGGAACCTATATCGGGCACTGCAGTGAGTTGTGCGGCCTTTACCACAGCAAAATGCTGTTTACGCTGAAGGTCGTGACACCGCAGCAATTCCAGGCGTACATGGCTGCCCAGCAGGCGGCTCAGAGTTCATCCGGGAGCACGCAGTGAGCACGATCGAGCAGGTGCCTGCCTACACCACGCCCAAGACCGCCCGCAAGGGCCACGTCCTGGCCGGATGGCTGTCCTCGACTGATCACAAGATCATCGGGCACATGTACCTGATCACGTCGTTCTTCTTCTTCCTGTGCGCCGGCGTGATGGCCCTGATCATGCGGATCCAGCTCATCGGGCCGAACGAGCACTTCATTTCCGACCAGCAGTACAACGAGCTGTTCACCATGCACGGCACGCTGATGCTGCTGCTGTTCGCCACCCCGCTGTTCATCGGGTTCGCGAACGAGCTGATTCCGCTGCAGATCGGCGCGCCCGACGTGGCGTTTCCCCGGCTCAACCTGCTGAGCTACTACCTGTTCACCTTCGGCGGCCTGATCCTGCTGGCCAGCTTCCTGACCCCGGGCGGCTCGGCGTCGTTCGGCTGGTACGCCTACTCCCCGCTGACCAGCGCGCTCTACTCACCGGGGATCGGCGCCGACATGTGGATCATGGGCCTGGTGCTGTCCGGCTTCGGCACCATCCTCGGCGGGGTCAACTTCGTCACCACGATCTTCTGCATGCGCGCACCCGGTATGACGATGTTCCGGATGCCCATCATGACCTGGAACGCTTTGCTGACGTCCATGCTGGTCCTGATGGCGTTCCCGGTGCTGGCGGCCGCGCTGTTGGTGCTGGAGATCGACCGGCGTCTCGGCGCGCACGTCTTCGACGCCGCCAGTGGCGGGGCGATCTTGTGGCAGAACCTGTTCTGGTTCTTCGGCCACCCAGAGGTCTACATCCTGGCCTTGCCCTTCTTCGGCATCGCGACCGAGATCCTGCCGGTGTTCAGCCGCAAGCCGCTGTTCGGCTACAAGACGCTGATCGCCGCGACGATCGCGATCGCCGGCCTGTCGATGACGGTGTGGGCGCACCACATGTTCACCACCGGGGCCGTGCTGCTGCCGTTCTTCTCGTTCATGACGTTCCTGATCGCGGTGCCGACCGGGGTGAAGTTCTTCAACTGGATCGGCACGATCTGGAAGGGCCAGCTCACGTTCGAGCCGCCCATGCTGTATACGATCGGGTTCCTGATCACTTTCTTGTTCGGCGGGATCACCGGCATCATCCTGGCCTCGCCGCCGCTGGACTTCGCGGTGTCGGACTCCTACTTCGTGGTGGCGCATTTCCACTACGTGCTGGCCGGCACGGTGCTCTTCGAGATGTTCGCCGGGTTCTACTTCTGGTGGCCGAAGATGACCGGCACGATGCTCAACAGACGGCTCGGCAAGATCCAGTTCTGGGTCATGTTCATCGGGTTCAACATGACGTTCCTGGTCCAGCACTGGATGGGCGTGGAGGGCATGCCGCGCCGCATCGCCAACTACCCGGACCTGCCCGGCAACGTGACCACGCTCAACGTGATCTCGACGGTCGGCTCCTGGCTGCTCGCCCTGTCCGTGCTGATGTTCTTCTGGAACGTGTACATCACCTGGCGGTACGGCGAGAGGGTGACCGAGGAAGACCCGTGGGGCTTCGCCAACTCGCTGGAGTGGGCCACGTCCTGCCCGCCGCCGCGGCACAACTTCACCCGCATCCCGCGGATCCGCTCCGAACGGCCCGCGTTCGAGGCGCACTATCCCGACATCAAGTGGGGCCGGGCCTCGTACGGGCTCGATCAGGAACTGCCGGCCGTCGGGGACGAACGCAAGCAGGTAAGGAGCTGAGGGAATGAAGGTCGAAGGCTGGCTGTTCCTCGGCTGCGGCATCTTCTTCGGCGGCGCCGACATCATCTACTGGTACGTATCCAAGGAGCCGACCGGGACGACGGCGCTCGCGCTGGCCGTCGGGCTCGCCCTCCTGACAGGTTTCTACACCCTGTTCACCGGGCGCCGCCTGCCCAAGCGGCCCGAGGACGACGACCGTGGCGAGATCGAGCAGGGCACCGGCGAGATCGGGTTTTTCAGCCCGCACAGCTGGTGGCCGCTGTACGTCGGCCTGGCCTGCGCGACCACCGCGCTCGGCTTCGCGATCGGCTGGTGGCTGTTCCTCATCGGCATGCTGGCCGTCGTGTACACCTCGATCGGTCTGGTCTTCGAGTACTACCGCGGCAACTTCTCGCACTAACCTCCCGCTAGCCCCGACCGGTAGGCGATGATCACCAGCTGGATCCTGTCCCGGGCATCCAGTTTGGTCAGCAGGTGAGCCACGTGGGTCTTGGCCGTCGCCGGGCTGATGACGAGCTGTCCGGCGATCTCCGCGTTGGACAGGCCGCGAGCCACCATCGTGAGCACCTCCAGCTCGCGATCGGTGAGCAGCTGCGCCAGGCGGGCCCGGGCCTGCCCCGCTGACTCCGGCGGGCCAGCCGTCCCGGGCGGCCCGGACTGGCCGGGCGCGCCG
>JBAPYC010000378.1:0-3392 GCA_049284535.1 Streptosporangiaceae bacterium | reverse complement strand
AGCGTGAGCTGGAGGAGAGCACGATCGCAGGCGTGGCCTACGGGTCAGGGGTCGCGGAGCTGGACTGGTACCAGGGCGGCGAGTACGTGATCACCGATCAGGCCGGGACTCCCGTTCATCCCGAGTGGTATTCCGGTGAGTTCCGCCGCCTGCTCCGGCGGGCTGGGCTGCGGAAAATCACCCTGCACGACTCGCGTCACACGACCTTGACGCTCATGGAGCACGCGGGCGTGCCGATCTCGATCATCAGCAAATGGGCGGGGCACTATGACTCGGCGTTCACGCAGAAACCTACGTCCATGCGAGCGAGGAAGACCTGCAACGGGGGCAGGCCGCGCTCGCCAGGATCCATAAGATCGCTTAGGGCTGTGAGAAATTGTGAGACGCCAGGCCCGACGGCAGGCACCCAGCTCGCTAGCTATTGCGGAAAATGAGGTTCTGACCTGGGGAAAGATCTGCGCGCTCGGAGGGACTCGAACCCCCAACCTTCTGATCCGTAGTCAGATGCTCTATCCGTTGAGCTACGAGCGCAGGTCTTGAGTTGTCCTACCTGCCATTCTGCAGGTAGCTGGTACCACAGCATATAAGCACAGCGGGGATAGAGCATCTGGTTCGTTGCCCGTCACAGGCCGTGCGTACCCATCAAGGGTAGGGCATGGCGGGCGCGGTTCGCACCGGTGAGCGGTAGGAGTGCATGTCACCCGATGACAGCCCATCCGTGACCAGCAAGCGCGAAGCTCGGCGCAGCCGGACGCGATGCACCACTGCTACGTCCTGCCCTTCGCTCAGCACGTTCGGCGCTTCCTGGCAGCTCGCGCTCGAAGCCGCAGCTAAGAATCCTCGTACCGTCCGCTCATACACCAGCTCAGCCCGGGCGTTCTGCCGGTTCGTCGTGGACCAAGGGATGCCCGCTTCTGTGGAAGACGTGGACTCCCCGGATGACCTGATCCGGCTGCGCTCGTGGGCAGTTCTCGTCACGATGCCTTCCTGGCCGCGCCGCCGAGCGAGAAACCGATCGCGTTGAGCTGCTCGCGTCCCTCGGGAGTGATGTCGGCCGGCGCCCAGGGGGGACTCCAGGTCCATTCGATCTTCAGCTCGCGCGCGAGCGTGCCGACCACCGCGGTCCGGGCCTGGTCCTCGATTAGCTTGGTCAGCGGGCAAGCCGGGGAGGTCAGTGTCATGACGATCGACGCCGTCCCGTCCTCGATGCCGGCCCGCCGGATGAAGCCTAGGTCGACCACGTTGACGCCCAGGTCCGGGTCGATCACTCCGTCCTGGAGGGCCGCGATCAGCGCGTCGCGGCCGGGCTCGGCATTGGGTGCAGAGGTCATTGGCCACTCTCCTGGTCATCTGCGGCGGCGGGATGGACCAGGGTGAGGCCGGGCCGGTCGCTGATAGTCAGCTCCACCTCAATCGCGGTGGTGTAGGTGGTGATCCAGTCCGCGTTGCCGTGAGCGTGCCGTCGCACGCGGGTGATCGCCTCCCCGTCGGTGACGCGGCCGCCGGTGACGACGAGATCGGCCTCGGCCACCCCGGGAGATTCCCGGCGGATGTCGGCCACGGCCTGCGCCACCAGCCGGTGGACTGGCTCGCAGGCCTCCCCGGGGCTGAACCTGAGGATCTTTAGGGCCCGGTCCGCCGTCAGCCCGGTGACCCTGTCGAGAGCCCGGCGGGCCTGCTCCTGGGCGACCCGCGCGGCGCTGTTAGATGCGGTGGTTCGGCTGCCGGTCATGGTTCCCTCCGCGGTGGGCGGATCAGTTCACGAAGATCAGCGCCGGTATCGGCGAGGATGCGCGGATCCGGGCGCACCTGGCCCGCGACCATCCGCTTGCCGATGCTGACGTCCCTGGGCCGGTTCAGGGCGAATACCGCCTGCACGACGCCCCCAGCCAGGTAGAACACCGAGAACTGCCCGCCGGAGGCCGATCCGCGCAGGATCGCCTGGTCGTGACCGTGTACCAGCCCGACCGACTGCAGGTTGTGCTCGTACATGTCGGACCAGAACCAGTGCGGGTTGGCGTAGGGCTCAGCGCCGCCGAGCATGGCCGTCGCGGCGGCTGTGCCCTGTTGATCGCGTTGTCATAATGTTCGACCCGCAGGTGCGCATCGTGGCCGCGGTGATACGTCATCGCCACGTCGCCTGCGGCATAGATGCCTTCGACGCTGGTGCGGCTGTACTCGTCGACCACGACGCCGCCGGGGGCGTCGAGCCCAGTGCCGGCCAGGAACTCGGTGTTGGGCAGCATCCCGGTCGCCACCAGCAGCAAGCCGCAGCGCAGCTCACCCTGGTCGGTGCGTACCAGCAGCCCGCTTGGATTGGCGGTCACCTCGCGGACCGGCTCGCCGGTGCGTACGGCGACGCCGGCCCCCCTGTGGATGCTGGCGATCGCCGCGCCAGCCTCGTGGCCTAGGGCGGCCTGCAGCAGGGTGTCCTGCATCTCCAGGATGGTGACCTGCGCGCCGAGCGTGCGGGCGGCAGCGGCGATCTCGCAGCCGATGAAACCGCCGCCCAGGATGACGATGTCCCCGGCGGCACGGATCCGTTCGCCGAGCACATCGGCATCGCCACGGGTGCGCAGGTACACGATCCGGTCGTCGGCGACTGCGGGCAGCGGGCGGGGGCGGCCGCCGGAGGCGATCAGCAGCAGGTCGTAGCCGAGAATCCTGCCGTCCGACAGGCCAAGCCTGCGGTCACCGGGGTGGACTTCCGCCACAGATGTGGCCAGGTGCAGGCCGATGTCCTGCTCAGAGAACCACTCGGGCGGCCTGATCCGCAGTTCGGCCGCCGCCCTCTTGCCGAGCAGGTAGTCCTTGGACAGCGGCGGCCGTTCGTAGGGCAGGTCCGCCTCGGCGCTGACGATCGTCACCTCGCCGTCGAAGCCGCGGCTGCGCAGCGTCGCGGCCGCGGCGGCGGCGCACTGGCCACCGCCGGCGATGGCGATCCGCCTCACCGTCGCCTGATTCCTCCTCGCCGGTCAGACCTGCGGGTTCTCGGCAGTGACATCGACGCAGATCATCCCGGCACCGTCAATCTGGCACGGGTAGCGGGTCAGGGCGCTGTCGGCCGGGTTGATGCCGGCGCCGGTCCTGGCGTCGAACTCCAGTGGTGGCGCCAGCAGGTGATCGTGCCGTCTTCGAACTCACCCTCATCCAGGTTGGATTCCTGATGCGGGCAGCGATTCTTGTACGCCTGGACGTCGCCGTCGACGTTGACCAGCAGCACCTTGGCACCGCTGACGTCCACGCCGGCCATGTCGCCTTCCCACAGGTCGTCGATCTCCATGGCCGGGGTCCAGATCCGCTCGGCAGGCTCGCTCGCTGACGCCACTCGTCATCCCTCGCTCATCGCGCCGCAGTCACTGGGCGGCGGCTTCCTGATTGGTGTACAGGCC
>JBAPYC010000377.1:0-3540 GCA_049284535.1 Streptosporangiaceae bacterium | reverse complement strand
GACGCGGGCCATGTCGCGCTCACTGCCGCCCGGGCGCTCGGCGGCGTAGGCCAGCGGGAGGGCCCGGCTCAGCCCGGACACGGCGTCCCGGGCCTTCTGGCCGCCCAGGTAGGGGCCGAAGTGCCGGTCCGGACCAGGCAACGGCTGGTACACGACGGTGACGCCGGGCGCGCGGGAAGACTGGCTGAGCCTGATCCAGACTTCGGATTCCTGGCCGCCGCTGCGGCTCCGGTTCCACGGCGGCAGCCGCCGCTGGAGCAGGTTCCGCTCCAGCCAGGCCGCCTCGTGGGCCGAGTCGCAGACCACCGCCTCGACGCGCGCGATCCGGGCCACCATGACCCGCAGGTGGCGGCGGTCGCCGAGGTCGCCCCAGTAGGACTGCACCCGGCGGCGCAGGCTGACGGCACGTCCGAGGTACAGGACCCGTCCGGCCTGGTCACGGAACCGGTAGACGCCCGGAGCGAGCGGCAGCCGGGCGGCTGACTGCTGCGGCGCTACCTCCATAGGGCTGAGCCCACCGCATGGCCCGGCGAACGTCAAGGACGACCGGCGCAAGGGCTGATTACCCGGGCCCGTTCGGCCTCCTGGCGGCCCGGCCGGAGACGGCGGCCAGGGGCGCGCGGTACGCGTGGTGCCGGGTATGTGGCTGCTCTACAGTTTGTCCATGGCGGATTCAGAACCGGGGGGCGAGATTGCCCGTAGCGAGCTGCGAGCCTCGCACGATGACCGGGACCGGGTGGTGGAGTTGCTGCGGGTGTCCGCCGGGGACGGGCGGCTGACCGCGGAGGAGCTCGACGAGCGGCTGGAGCTGGCCATGGGCGCCCGGACTTATGGCGAGCTGGCCCAGCTGGTCGCCGACCTGCCCGCGCCGGGCGGCGCGGCCGGCCCGGCGCCGGCGCACAAGGTCAAGGACGTCGTCCGCATCGACTGCCGCAGCGGCCACATCCGCCGCACCGACCGCTGGGTCGTGCCGCAGCGGATGGAGATCAAGGTGACCAGCGGCCACGTGACCCTGGACTTTACCCAGGCCGTCATCACCGGGCCGGAGCTCCGGATCGACGTGGAGGTGCGCAGCGGGCACCTCACCCTCATCACCAAGCCGGGCATCTTCGTCGACACCGACGACGTGATCATCCGCAGCGGGCACGTCAGGGTTCGCTCGCCCTGGGGTTCGGACGGGCCGACCTCACTGCGGATCGACGTCGCGGGCAAGGTCGGCAGCGGCCACCTGATGGCGCGCCCGCCGTACCGGACGCTCTGGCAGTGGCTGACCCGCCAGCCGCGGCAGTACGAGATCACCGCGCGCTTAGCGTGGCCGTCATCGTAGTGTCCGGCGCGCCGGGCACCGGCAAGTCGACGATCGCCGCCGCGCTCGGGACGGCCCTGCGGTTCGGAGTGCTGTCGCTCGATCCGGTCAAGGAGGCCCTGGCCGACGTGCTCGGGCTGGGCGGCGAAGACTGGTCCAACCAGGTCGGTGATGCGGCCGCGGAGGTCGTGTTCCGGCTAGCGGCGGCGTTCCCGGACGCGGTGGCCGAAGGCTGGTGGCGCGGTGAGCGCCGGGACCGGGCGCGGGTCGAGTTCGCCGGCGCGACCGAGGTGTTCTGCCACTGTGATCCCGAACTGGCCGCCGCGCGGTCCGCCGCCCGGATCGGTCACGGCCGCCATCGGATCCACCGGGACGTGATCAACCCGGCCATGGGCAGCGACCGGGTCCGCTACCTGGCCGAGACGGTGCCGCCGCTGGAGCTGGGGGCGGGCCTGGTGCGGGTGGACACCGGGCGGCCCGACGCGGGCGAGCGGGCCGTGCAGGAGGTCCGTGCTCTCCTGACGCCGGCCGGAGCGGGCTAGATGCCGACGCGCCTGGTGCACCTGGTCATCGACGCGGCCGACCCGGAACGGCTGGCGCGGTTCTGGGCCGCGGCCCTGAGCTGGGAGATCGGCACCGTCGCGGGTGAGGAAATCGACGTGTGGCCGGTGGGCTACAGCTATCCCGATCCGGTCGCCCTGCCGCTGGTGTTCGTGCCGGTGCCGGAGCGCAAGACGAACAAGAACCGGATCCACCTGGATCTGGCCAGCCGGTCCCCCGAGCACCAGGCCGCCCTCGTGGCCCGGCTGGTCGTCCTGGGCGCGACACCCGCCGACGTCGGGCAGGGCAGGGTGCCGTGGCAGGTGCTGGCGGACCCGGAGGGCAACGAGTTCTGCGTGCTGGAGCCGCGCCCGGTCTATCAGGACACCGGGCCGGTGGCCGCGGTGGTGGCCGACTGCGCCGACCCCGGGGCGGTGGCGGGTTTCTGGCGGCTGGCTACCGGCTGGGTGCCAGGCCGCTCGACGGAGCACGGGGTCTCGCTGCGCTCGCCGCGCGGGGTGGGCCCGTATCTGGAGCTGCTGCCGTCCGCGGACACCAAGGTGGTGAAAAACCGGATCCACCTGGACGCGGCCCCGGAGCCGGGCGAGGACCAGGCGGCCGCGGTCCGGGCCCTGACCGGGGCTGGTGCGGCCCGGATCGACGTCGGCCAGGGCAGCGACGTCCGCTGGACCGTGCTGGCCGACCCGCAGGGTAGCGAGTTCTGCGTGCTTACGCCCAGGTAGGCGGGGCAGACGCGAGGCGGCAAACCTGGTTGCGGACGGATGGGCGGGGTGGCAGGCTGACCCGGTGCCTACCCGTCTCGTGCACGTGACGATCGACGCGGCTGATCCACCCCGGCTGGGCCGGTTCTGGGCGGCGGCCCTGGGCTGGCAGGTCGCCAACGAGGAGCCGGGCGAGACGGCGGTCGACCCGCCCGGCTTCAGCTACCCCAGCCCGTCGGCGCTGCCGCTGGTGTTCGTCCCGGTCCCGGAGCCCAAGACGGGCAAGAACCGCGTGCACCTGGACCTGGCTACCGGATCAGCGGCTCAGCAGGCCGCCGAGCTGGATCGGCTGCTGGCCCTGGGTGCGACGCGGGCCGATATCGGCCAGTCCGGCGTGCCCTGGCACGTGCTGGCCGACCCGGAGGGCAACGAGTTCTGCGTGCTGTCACCACGGTGAGCGCCGCGCTGTCGCCGGCCCAGGCGCGGGCCGTGGGCCAGGTCCAGGCCGAGCTGGCCAGGCTCGTCCGCTACGACGACGAGTCGGTGGTGCACGAGACGTGGATCAGGCAGCGTTACGACCTCGGGGTCGCGGCCAGCTACGCGCCGGCCCGGCGCGAGGCGGTGCGGACGGCGTGGCACGAGGCCGGGCATGCGGTGGCGGCCCTGGCCGTGGGCGCGCGTTTCACCTCCGCCAGCATCAGGCACGGCGCTGCGCACCGCGGCCAGGCCAGCCAGGGCCGGGTACACGGCGTCCAGGGCGGCGGTGACCTGGCGTTCGTCATCGACGCGGCCGGGCAGATCGCCGAGCGGCTGCGGGACTGGTCCATGCTCACCGGCGACGACGAGCTGCGGGCCTGGCTGCCGACGTGGCGGGCGGACGGCGGCGACGCGCGGCGGTTCCGGCACGGCATCCGCGCGCGCTTCGGCACGGACGAGTTCGGTGCCTGGCGCTATTGCGAGCAGACGCTGACC
>JBAPYC010000376.1:0-7881 GCA_049284535.1 Streptosporangiaceae bacterium | reverse complement strand
CCGCTGACCCTGCTCGGCGACTGGCCCGAGAACCTGCACCCGCCTCGGCCGGCACCCTGCCGTCGGCCGAGGACCTGGACCGGGCCGACGTGCTAGGCCGCGCGGTCGCCGGCCTGCCCCCAGGGCAGCGCCACGCCGTCACCGCGTTCTACTACGCCGACCAGCCCGCCGGGCAGGCCGGCGCGACTCCCGGCGCCGCCAAGGCCAGCCTGCACAAGGCCCGCCGCCGGCTGCGCGAGTACATCACCGCGCACCGCCCCGACCTCATCCCCGCCCTCTCCCGGAGAATCCCCATGACCGCTGTCCGCATCGCGCACGCCGACCCCTGGCCCGGACGCACGCCAGACGGGCGGATGGATGTCCGCCACGTGCTCGTGATCCTCGCCGACGACGCCGGCCACCGGGCGCTGCCGGTCCGGCTTTCTGGTCCCGAGCAGCTCTGGCGCCTGCTCAGCCCCCCCGACGACCGCGACCAGGACCAGTGGGGCGCTCATACCGAGGAGATGACCGGCCAGCTGCTGCAGGCGGCCGGGGTCACCCTGGCCGGCGTGACCGTCACCGACCTGGGCCCGGGGGTGACCGTCACGCGGATAGACATCGCCGGGCCCAGCGGAACCGGGCCGGTTACCGCGAGCCTCGCTGATGGCCTGACCTTCGCCGTCATCACCGGCGCGCCGCTGGCCGTCGACGAGCCACTGATGGACCGGCTCGCCCGGCCCGTCACCGGCTCCGACCTGCTCAGCCAGTTCCGCAGCCAAGAGACACCCCGCAGGTCTTTGAGCCGGCGGCCGGAGCCCCGCAACATGGCGTTCACCGACGGCCTGGACCGCTGGCAGCTCGGCGGCACCTTCCTGCGCCAGGGCACCGGGTTCGACTATTCCGCCACCGCCGAGAACGGGCGGGCGATCCTGGCCGCGGCTGTGCCCGAGCCGGCCGGATTGGCCTTCCTCGCCCAGGACATCGACCCCGACGATTACCGCGGCCGCACCGTCACCTTCCGCGGCGAACTGCGCACCGACACGGCGGACGGCCGCGCCGGGCTGGTACTCCGCGCCCCGAGCCCCGGCCGGTCCAGGCCACCCCGGGCAGCCAGCCCAGATCCCCGGGACGACCCGGCCAACCACATCGCCTCCGCCACGAGAACCGGCGCGTGGACCCAGTACGAGGTCACCGCCCAGATCCCGGCGGACGCCAGCCTGATCAGGTTCGGCGTCTTCCTGAACGGCGGCGGCCAGGTCGAACTCCGCCACCCGGCACTAGCGCCTCATCCGCCGGGCCAGCAATAACGCCGTCTAACCAGGACTCACCATGATCCAATGCCGCTCAGCGTCTCCCGTGTTCGCCTAGGCCGTGTGAATTCTCCCGGGTGGCGGGCATGCGTCCGCAACGCCGCCCCGTCTAAACGTGGCAGGGCCCCTGCCGGATATGAGCGACTGGTGGACCTGAGGATCCTTCAGTACGGCCTGGCGGCACATCATGTGACGGAGTCGGGGACGGCGGGTTCGGGCTTGCCGGCGCGCAGGATCAGTCCGCAGATCACGGCGCCGATGACGAAGATCGCGCTTGAGCACCAGAAGGCGACGGTGTAGCTGTGGATCGCGGCGTCCGCCTGGACGATCTGGCTGGCTGCGTCCTTGCCGATGAGGTAATGAGCCAGCGCGGAGGCGGCGAGGGAGTTGAGCAGTGCCGTCCCGATCGACCCGCCGATCTGCTGGGCAGTGTTGACGGTGGCCGAGGCGATACCCGTGTCGCGGGGCTGGACGCCGGTTGTTCCGGCGTTCATGGCCGGGGCGATGGTGGCCCCAATGCCGATCCCGAAGACCAGCAGCGGGCCGAGGATGCTGGCGGCGTAGGAGCTGTGCGGACCGATGCGGGAAAGCCAGGCCATGGCGCCCGCTGCGATGAGCATGCCCGCGGCTACCGGGACCTTCGCGCCGATGCGCGGGTAGAGCTGCGTGGTGCATATTCCTCCAGCGATCACGAGGGTGGCGACCATCGGCAGGAACGCGAGGCCGGTCATGACCGGCGAGTACCGCAGGATGCCCTGCATGTAGTAGTTCAGGAACAGGAACGCGCCGAACAGGCCGATGCCGCCGACGAAGATCGCGAGGTCGGAGCCGCCGCGGGTGCGGTCGAGGATGACGCGCAGCGGCAGCAGCGGGTGCGGGGCGCGGGTCTGCCACCAGGCGAACACCGCGAGCAGCAGGGCGCCACCGGCCAGGAAGCCCCAGGTACCCGGAGCGCTCCAGGGATGCGATTCGACGTGGGCGAAGCCGTAGACGAGGCTGAACAGGCCCGCGCAGACCAGGAGGGCGCCCGGCAGGTCGAGCCGGGGCCGGGGTCCGGCCTTCTGCTGGCTCGGGATCAGGATCACGGCCCCGGCGAGCGCGACGGCGCTGATGACGACGTTGACAAACAGCGTGAAGCGCCAGTTGAGGAACTGGGTGAGCACGCCGCCGAGCAGCATGCCGATCGCGGCACCGGAGCCCGAGATGCCGCCGAACACGGCAAACGCGGTGGCGCGCTCCTTGGCCTGGGTGAAGGTCGTCGAGAGGAGCGAGAGCGCGGCGGGGGCGAGCATCGCGCCGGCCGCGCCCTGCAGGGCACGCGCTGTGACGAGGACCGCGAAATTGGGTGCGACGCCGCCGAGTGCGGAGGCCGCGCCGAAGGCGACCAGGCCGGCCAGGAACATCACCCGCCGCCCGACCAGGTCGCAGATCCGGCCGGACAGCAGCAGCAGGCTGCCGAAGGCGAGCGCGTAGGCGGTGACGATCCACTGCCGGTCGCCGACCGAGAAGCCGAGGTCCCGCTGGGCGCTGGGCAGGGCGATGTTCACGATCGTGACATCGAGCCCGTCCATCAGCTGCGCCAGGCAGATGACGGCCAGGATCCACCAGCGGCGCGCCGTGCCGGCGTCGGTGCCGGACTCCGTCGTCTCGGTTCCGGTCATGGTGTTGTTCACGTCGTCGGCTCAAGGCCGGCCACGGGCTGCCCGTCGCGGAAGAGGCACCCGGTCGGGCCGTCGGGGCCGAGGGTGGCGGCCCAGACGATGTCGCGGGCGCTTTCCGCGGCCGGGCGGTCGTTCTCGTCGTCGCCGCGTTCGGGGTGGGTGGCGGTGTTGCCGGGGTCGACGGCGTTGACAAGGACCGGGGTGTCCGCCAGGGCGCGGGCGAGGACGGCGGTCAGGGCGTCGAGCATGTACTTGGCCATCGAGTGGGCCGGGGCGCGCATCGGCGCGCCGAGGTCGAGCCCGGTGGCGACCTGCTGGGAGGACAGACTGGAAACGTTCACGACCCGGGCGGCGGGTGCGGCCGTCAGCAGCGGCAGCACCGACTGGACCAGGGCCCAGGGGCCGATCACGTCGGTCTCCAACGCCGAGCGCACCGCGCCCATATCGGCGTCGAGCGCGGAGAGGGTCCTGAAGTCGGGCGTGTCGGACGCGTTGTTGACCAGGGCGTCCAGCCGGCCGAAGGTCCGGGTCAGATACCCGGCCGCGTCGTGCATGCTGGCCTGGTCGGCCAGGTCGAGGCGCAGCGCGGTCGCGGCGAGCCCGTCCTGTCGCAGCTGCTCGGCCAGCGGCTCGGCCCGCGAGACGTCGCGGGCGGTGAGGACCACGTGGTAGCCGAGTTCGCCGAGCTGCCGGGCCACGGCGAAGCCGAGCCCGGCTGGGCGGCTGGTGCCGGTGATCAAAGCGGTCTTGACGGTCATAACGAGATGCTCCTTACGAGCGCACAAGGGGCCTAGCGCATCAGGCTTGAGCGTGATGCCCCAGGTCGGACGTGATTTCGGCAGGCTAGGCGGGAGCGCTCAGAAGCTAGCAGCGATCTATGTTCAGCGCCTACGAACTAAGTTCTACTTGATGAACTTAGTTCGTGTCAAGCTATAGTGGCGGCATGGCCCTTGACCCCAGGCAGCGGCGGGCGGCCCGGCACGCCCAGCCCGGCCCTGCTCCCGCGGGATCCACCGCGCGCAAGCCCCCGATCACGGCCGAGCGGATCACGGACGCCGCCCTGCAGGTCGTGGCGGCCGAGGGATATGACGCGCTCACGGTCCGCCGCGTCGCGAACGTGCTCGGCACGGGACCGTCCTCGCTCTACGCCCACATCGTCAACAAGGCCGACCTCGACGACCTGCTGATCGGGCGGCTGTGCTCCCAGATCGTGCTGCCCGAGCCTGATCAGGCGCGGTGGCAAGAGCAGATCCGGGATGTCTGCGGCCAGATCCGCGACCAGTACCTCAGGTACCCGGGCATCCCCAGGGCAGCGCTCGCCATGGCCGGGACCAACCTCGAGACTCTGCGTGTGAGCGAGGGGATGTTCTCGATCCTGCTCGCCGGCGGCATCGAGCCCCAGACGGCAGCCTGGGCCATGGACGCCATCTCGCTCTATGTTGCCGTTTACGCGCTGGAGACCTCCCTGGTCAAGCAGCGCCAGAAAGACCCGGACACCACCTGGGTCCTGAGCCAGGAAGAACTCGTGCGCCGCTTCAGCGCCCTGCCGGAGGCCAAGTTCCCCCAGACCAGGCGGTACGCGACCGAACTCACCGCAGGCACCGGGCACGAGCGCTTCGACTTTGCCCTCGGGCTGCTAATCGACCACCTTGCACAGCAGACGGTGCCACGGCCAACGACGACCTGACGAGCCGGGAGCCTCGCCCCATGTCACGCATCCGCACCACACGAGCGGCAAACCGCAGGTAAGCGGACGGCGTCCGCGTCGTCAGGACGGTCAGAGGAACCGTCAGCTTTCCGCGGACGGCCCGCGCCGTCGCGGGTTCCGGCTTGACGTGTGCCGCTGAGCCGGGCGGGCATCCCCGTGTGCCCGCCCGGCCGCCCTGATTGGCCGCGGGAGGCGGACGGACGGCGGAAGACTAGACGCAACCGCATGCTGGCTTCGGCTTAATCTTTTCGCAGAACCTCCACCGAGGTGCGGGCCGAACCGAAGGCGGCGCTGACCCGGTGCCCTGGTTTCAGGGGTGCGCGCTGGTCAGGCCGCCGGTGATGATCAGGTCGCCAGCCTCGAGCGCGTCGTCGCGTCCGGCCAGCTGGCCGGCCAGCCAGATCACCCCGTTGGCCGGGTGCCCGCCGGCCGCGGCGCCGCAGCCCCGCTCGACCACGGCTCCGTCCACCGACAGCTCGACCTGGAGCGTGGGCAGGTCGTCCATGGGCAACGGCGGGCCCACCACCACCCAGGCGGCCGACGAGCCGTCGGCCGTGTTGTCCGCGATCGTGAACCGGTACCCGGACCACACCGAGTCCACGATCTCCAGGCAGGCCAGCGCGGCCTGGCTGGCGTCGAGCACGTCCTGCACCGTGCACGGCGCAGTTAGCCGGCGCCGTAGCCAGAACCCGACCTCCGGCTCCGCCCGAGGCTGCAGCGCGCCCTCGGGCAGCACCGCCGAGGCCTCCAGCAGCATCGCGTCGGTGAGCGGCCCGTAGTTGGGGGAATCTATCCCCATCTGGGCCCGCATGACCTCGGAGGTGTAGCCCAGCTTCCACCCGGCCCGGCGCTCCCCGGCCGCGAGCCGGGCCGCGGTGAGGCAGTCCTGGACGCGGTAGGCCTGCTCCAGGCTGAGCCCGGTCTCTTCCGACAGCAGAACGCCGATGGTCTGGCCTGCCTGCCGGGCCCGGCGGAGCCGGGCGGCGGCCGCGGACGAGTTCAGCGCGCCGTCCGGCGCTACGCAGTCCCGCCACGGCAGGCGCCGGCTGGGGCTGGTCATGCTTGCTCCTCGTCGTGTTCCTGCCGGGCGGCGGCGAGCAACCTGGCGCGCATGCCGAGCACCGGGGCCGGGTCGGGCACCAGCACCTCGACCCAGCCGTCGACCACCCGGCACGGATGGGTGTCGATCCGCTCCGGCCGATTCACGCACTGGCCGAAGCGCAGGTCGTAGCGCCAGAAGTGGCCCGGGCAGGTCAGGATGCCGTCCCGGACCAGGCCGCCGGACAGCGCGGTGTCGCGGTGCGCGCACCGGTCGGTCACCGCCACCGGCGCCCCGCCGGCCAGGGCCAGGCACACCGCGAGGCCTTTGCTCTCGGCGCGGACCGGCCTGCGCTCGGACAGCTCGGACAGGCGGGCGACCCGCTCCCAGGAGGGCACGGCAGGCTCAGGACGGGAACTGGATGACGACCGCTTTGGCCTCGGTGAAGAACTCCTCGGAGTGCAGACCGCCCTCGCGGCCGATGCCGGAGTCCTTCATGCCGCCGAACGGCGCACGCAGGTCCCGGACGAAGAAGCAGTTCACCCACATGGTCCCGGTCCGGACCTCGCGGGCGACCTTATGCGCAGTGTCCAGGTTCGTGGTCCAGATCATGCCGGCCAGGCCGTAGCGGCTGTCGTTGGCCAGCGTGATGGCCTCGTCGACGTCGTCGAACGGCGCGATGACCTGGACCGGGCCGAAGATCTCCTCCTGGGCGATCCGCCAGGTGTTGGCCACGTCGGCGAACACGGTGGGGGCCACGTAGTTGCCCGCCGCCAGCGGGCCCTCGGTGAGCCGGTGCCCGCCGGTGAGCAGCTTGGCCCCCTCGGTCTCACCCAGCCTGAGGTAGGACAGCACCTTGTCCAGGTGCTCGGCTGAGACCAGCGGGCCGACCTGGGTACCGGGCTCGCGCGGGTCGCCGACCACCAGCGCCTCGGCCGCGGCTACGTACCGGGCGCAGAACTCGTCGTAGACGGGACGCTGCACGAACAGCCGGGACCCGGCCAGGCAGACCTCGCCCTGGTTACGGAAGATCCCGTCGATGGTGCCGGGTATCGCGCGGTCCAGGTCGGCGTCCGCCATCACGATGGCCGCGCTCTTGCCGCCCAGCTCGAACGAGCAGCGCTTGAGCGTCCCGGCCGCCTTGGCCATGATCAGCCGGCCGGTGGCGCTCTCCCCGGTGAACGTGACCAGGTTCACCCCGGGGTGCTCGGTCAGCCGCTCCCCGGCCTCGTCCGGGCCGAAGCCCTGCAGCACGTTGAACACGCCTGGCGGCAGGCCGGCGTCGGCGAAGGCCTGGGCCATCATCGCGGCGGTCAGCGGGCTCTGCTCGGCGGGCTTGAGGACCACGGTGTTGCCGAGGGCCAGGGCGGGCGCGATCTTCCAGGTCTCCAGCATGAGCGGGAAGTTCCACGGGGAGATGCACGCGGCCACGCCGGCCGGCTCGCGGAGCGTGTAAGTCATCACCTTGTCCCACGGCTTGGCGTAGGTCTCGGTGTGGGTGTGCTCGGCGAAATCGGCGAAGAACCGCAGGTTGTACGCGGCGCGGGGCACATCCTTGGTCCGGGCCTCGCTGATCGGCTTGCCCATGTCCCGGGTCTCCGCGGTGGCGAAGTCCTCCAGCCGCTCCTCGATCAGGCTCGCCGCGGCGTGCATGATCTTCTTGCGGGCGGCAGGGCTCATCTTCGGCCACGGGCCGGAGTCGAAGGCGCGGCGGGCCGCGGCCACGGCCCGGTCCGCGTCGGCCGCTCCGCCTCGCGCCACCTGCGCGATGACGGCGTTGTCGATGGGCGAGACCGACTCGAACGTGGCGCCGTCGGCGCTGTCGGCCCACTCCCCGTCGATGAAGTGCCGGACGTTGATCATGGCGCGGCGTCCCCGGCGGCCGCCGGGCCGCGGGCGACGGAATAGGCGACTCCGCCGATGCCCCACTCGTCCGGGCTGACCTCGTAGATGGCCACCCGCACCCGGTCGATGGGGGTGTCCAGCGTGCTGGACACCGCCTTGGAGACCTCGGAGATCAGCGCGTGCTTCTGTTCGGCGGTGCGACCCGCCACCATTGTGACCTGGACCAACGGCATGGGTATGGCTCCTTGTCAGGGCTACCGGCAGGCGAGTTCGACGCTGCCGATGCGGTCAAAGCGGGCGACGATGGTATCCCCGGGCGCGACCGGCACCGCCTCGGTC
>JBAPYC010000375.1:0-1815 GCA_049284535.1 Streptosporangiaceae bacterium | reverse complement strand
GCCCGCCGCGCGGCCTGGCCGGGTGGAGCCTGGCCTCGGGCGCAGCCAGCCCGAACATCCTGTACGCGCTGTGCGCGCGTCGGCACATGGAACGCTACGGCACCACCTCGGCTCAGCTGGCCGAGGTGGCGGTGGCCCAGCGGGCCTGGGCCGCGGGCAACCCGCTGGCCGCCATGCGCGAGCCGCTGACCGTGGCCGGCCACCAGGCCTCGCGCTGGATCGCCGAGCCGCTGCACTTGCTGGACTGCTGCCTGGTCAGCAACGGGGCGGTCGCGGTCATTGTCACCAGCGCCGGCCGGGCCGCGGACCTGCGCCGCCCCCCGGTGCACGTCTGGGGCTACGGCCAGGCACACGCGCCCCGGCAGATGCACGCCGGCTCGGACTGGGGCCTGGTCACCCCGGCCGCACGGTCAGGTCCTCAGGCCATGGCCATGGCTGGCATCGGCGTGGACGACGTCGACATCTGCGAGCTGTACGACTGCTACACCTATACCGTCCTGGTCACGCTGGAAGACTACGGTTTCTGCGCCAAGGGCGACGGCGGCCCGTTCGTGGCTGGCGCCCGGCTCGGGCCCGGCGGAAAGCTGGCCTGCAACACCGGCGGGGGCCAGCTGTCGGCCTACTACATGTGGGGCATGACACCGCTGTCCGAGGCGGTGATCCAGGCCCGCGGCGACGGCGGCGCACGGCAGGCCCCCCGCAACGACGTCATCCTGGTCAGCGGCAACGGCGGGATCCTCGAGCACCACTCCACGCTCGTCCTCAGCCCGCACCCCCGCCGCCCCCAACCCGGCCGCCCCCCACCCGGCCGGCGGGGCCCGGCGTGACGCCCGGGGAGATCTTCCCGGCGGTGGAGCGGGACGAGGCCAGCGCGGACTTTTTCGACGCTGCCGCCCGCGGCACGCTGCTGGTCCGGCGCTGCCCGCGCAGCGGCGATGTGCTCGGCCCGCAGGCCCGGACGTGCCCGTCGTGCGGGTCAGCCGACCTCGAGCCGTTCACCGCCTCGGGCCGGGGCACCCTGGTCAGCTGGGCCGTCGTGCACCAGGCCCCGGTGCCCTCGCTGGCTGCGGCGGTCCCGTATCTGACCGGGGTCGTCGAGCTGGACGAGGGCGCCTGGCTGCTGGTCCGGCTGGTCGAGTGCGACGGCCGTGAGCTGCGGGCCGGGACGCCGGTCAGCGCCCGGTTCCTGCCCTCCGGCGCACCGGATGACCAGCCGCCGGGAGAGGTCCTGGTCGCCTTCACCCCGGCCGCCGCATCACGTTGACTGCGGTTACCTAAAGCCTTAAGGTATTGTCACCTGCCGGCGCCCTGGGAAGCTGAGGTAATGATCACCTTCGCCTGGCGAACCGCGTTCGGCCCGGAGGAGGAGCGCGAGCTGCGCGACATGCTGGCCGAGGCCGCCGAGGTGGACGCCGAGGCCGGCTTCCCGCAGGTGAGCCTGGATCAGCCCTACGGCGATGGCGCATCGCATCTGCTCGTCTGGCTGCTGGCCGACGACCGGCCCGGAAGCCAGGTTCCGGGTAAGCCTTCGCTGGCCGCCTACCTCCGGGTCGAGCCTGCCCGGGACGGCGGCCCGGCCACCGCCCGGTACGTGGTCCGGCCCGGGTTCCGGTCCCGTGGCATCTCCACGCTCCTGGCGGAACGGCTCGGACTTGACCTGGACGCTGACAGCGGCTGGGCCGGGACCGGGGTCTCCGCCCTGCGCGTCTGGGCTCTGGGTGACCACCCTGCGGCCCAGCGGATGGCGCGCCGCTTCGCCGGAGCCGGCGTGCGGCCCAGCCGCCGCCGCTGGCAGCTGCTCGCCCTGCTGCGGGC
>JBAPYC010000374.1:0-1753 GCA_049284535.1 Streptosporangiaceae bacterium | reverse complement strand
AGCTCCCGGGCCCCTAGCTCCCGGGCCCTCAGCCTCCGGATCGCCAGCCGGCGGATGGGGGCGCCGCGCCGCGCCGGGGCGCGTGCCCCAGCTCCGGGTGATCGGCCCAGCCAGCAAGAACGGGAGCGTGCCCGTCCGGCGCAGGCCGGCCGTGATCCGGTTGATCCGGTTGGCCCGGCCCGGCCTGAATCCGGGCCCCGCTGGCTCGAGGCCGGGCAGCCGGACCGCCAGGGCCAGCTCTGCCTCGGCCACGACGTCAGCGGCGGTCTCGGCGTCGAGTACGCCCACCGCCACCAGCGCTCCTGCGGCCGCGGTCATCCTGGTGGCCTGGCTGTACGGGCCGCCGGCGTCAGCCGGCCTGTCCCGCAGCTCGGCCTCGCCCAGCAGCCGGAGGTATGTCTCCGCGCCCTCGCGGTCCATGTCCTAAGTGTCCGGCATCGGCTGGCCACCGCGCACCGCGGCGCGCGGTGCCGCCAGCCCGCCTCAGCACGCCGCCAGTCCCGCCTCAGTACGGGGTCAGCCGGTCCAGGACCTCGTCGTGCAGGTGGCCGTTGGTGCACACCACGCTGCCGCCCTCCGGAGTGGTCTCGCCTTCGAGCGAGGTGAACTCGCCGCCGGCCTCGGTCACGATGACCTGCAGCGCGGCCAGGTCCCACAGGTTCACCTCGGGTTCCGCGGACACGTCGCAGGCGCCCTCGGCGACCAGCATGTGGGACCAGAAATCGCCGAACGCCCGGGACCGCCACACCGAACGGGTCAGGCCAAGGAAGTTATCCAGCAGGCCGCGCTCCGCCCAGCCGCCCAGCCCCGAGTAGGACAGTGACGCGTCACTCAGCTTGGTCACCCCGGAAACCCGGCACGGCGACGCCTTGGTCAGGCTGCGGCCGGTCCATGCGCCGCCCCCCAGGGCGGCCCACCAGCGGCGGCCCAGCGCGGGCGCGGACACCACGCCGACCACCACGTCGGGCCCGTCCATCAGGCCGATCAAGGTGGCCCAGACCGGGACGCCGCGCACGTAGTTCTTGGTCCCGTCGATCGGGTCGATGACCCAGCACCTCGGGCCGCTGCCGGTCCGGCCGGTTTCCTCGCCCAGTACCGCGTCCCGCGGCCTGGACCGCCGCAGCACGTTACGGAGCGACTCCTCAACCGCCTGGTCGGCATCGGACACCGGGGTCAGGTCGGGCTTGGTCTCGACCCGCAGGTCGAGCGCCCGGAACCGCCGGGTCGCGATGTCGTCGGCGTTGTCTGCGAGGACGTGCGCGAAGCGCAGGTCATCGTCGTAGCGTGCCACCCGCGAAACGGTACCGCCTGGGGTATCACGCTGGCCAGATCCGGCGCGCTCGCGTCATACTGGCCCCGATGACCCCTAACGCTGAGGATCTCCTCGCTGACCCACCGGAGCAGCTGCGGCCGTTCGTCCGGGACGGCCGGATCGTCGCGATGCCAGCCAAGCGGACCCGCCTCCGCCTGCTGCTGGACCAGGTGGCACAGGCATTCGAGCCTGGCCGCAACTATCCCGAGGCCACCGTGGACGAGATCCTCCGCGCCGTCTTCGATGACCACTGCACGCTGCGCCGCCACCTCGTGGACGAGTCCTTCATGTCCCGTGATAACCAGGGGCTTTACTGGCGCGCCGGCGGCACGGTCAGCTAGCAACCCGCCCTGACCCGATAGGGTGGCCGCGCCCGGCGCATGCACCTGCAGAGCGACATTTCCGATTCTTCCTCACATCACATCTCAGATGCTCTAATGT
>JBAPYC010000373.1:0-11391 GCA_049284535.1 Streptosporangiaceae bacterium | reverse complement strand
CCTGGGAACACGACGCCCACCTGTACTTCAAGCGGGCCAAGTCCAGCGAGCTGTTCCTGGGCGACGGCGCCTACCATCGGGAACGGCTGGCCGCCCGGATCGGGCTCTAAGAGAGTTTCTCCTGTATTGTGAGTTACCCGAGTAACTCGCAGGAGGCCGGCTGATGGATCGAGTGGCGGACGAGCATTTCCGGGACGAGCTGGAGGAACTGGCGAGGGAACGCTTCGCCGGCGAGGTCCACAACGTCATGGGACCCCGGCGTGGCGTTATCCGGGTGCTGGTCAGGCCCTCGGGAGCCGACGGCCGTGAACGACCGCTGCGGGACTTCGAGCTGGCCCACCGCCCGGACATGGCGAGGTTCCGCGACGACGTGGTAGAGCGGTTCCCCGCGGCCAGGAAACTCGAGTTCGTCTTGGACGATGGCAGGGGTGATCGCTGGATCAGGCCGGTAAACGTGATCATCGCCCCGCTCGACTGGGCCCTCCCCGGCGAGCGCGGCCGGGGAGGCGGCGCCGTGGCGGGTGCCCTCACCCCGGTGATGGCCCGGCTCGGGGCCGCCGAACTGGAGATCGTGGACACGCTTATCAGTGCGGGTATCGCGGCGAACCGCGCGGAAGCCATCCGCTGGGCGCTGGCCCGCATCAGCGAGCGGCCCGCCTACGCCCAGCTGCGCGAGCGGACCCGGGAGATCGACAGGCTCAAGACCGAGTTCTAGCTGGCAGGTACCCTCGGCCCTTAAAAGCGCGGGGCGTGCGGCCGGAACTCTCCGGTGACCTGCGCGCCCGTCAGCGCGGCCAGGAAGCTGGCCGGACCGTCGAAATCCGGCATGTCCAGGTAGGCGGCGCCGATGCCGGGCGGGTCGTGGGCGTCCGAGCCCGCCCCGCCGGGCAGTCCGAACTGAGCGGCCAGCTGGCCAGCCCGCTCGTTCAGTCTCTGATCGTCGATCTTGGCGTTGAAGACCTCGATGATGTCGGCGCCGCCCGCCGCGCACAGCTCCGGCAGCACCGGGCCCAGGCTGGAACGGCCCTCGTCGAACGGGTGCGGCACGTAGACCAGGCCGCCCTGGGCCCCGATCCGGCTGACCACCTCGGCCAGCGGCAGCACGTAGGGGATCCGTTCGGTCAGGAACAGCCCGATCACATCGCCGTCCGGGGTCCTGATCTCCTCCCCGACCACGATCCGGACACCCAGATCCCGTCCGGCCGCAGCGACCGCAGCCTCGGTGACGTTGTGGTCGGTGATGCACACCACGTCCAGCCCCTCCTGCCGGGCCCGCTCGGCCAGCTGGTCCAGCGTGGTCCACGCGTCCCCGGAGGCGGACGTGTGCAGGTGGCAATCCACGCGCACCCGGGCCATCAGACCTCGGCGAGCAGCTGCTGGGAGTAGGTGATCCGGCCGGTCAGCGTCCTGGGCTCGGCCGAGCACAGCAGCAGCGCGGCCTCGGCCATGACCGCGGGCGGCTCGGCGTCCGGGTCGTCGTCCGTCGTCAGGTGATGGAAGACCGTGCCCGGAGTGGGCACGACCCGGCTGGGCGACAGCGCGTTCACGGCGATGTTGTCGTCGTACAATTCGGCAGCCAGGCCGGTGGAGAACCGTTCGAGCGCCGCCTTGCACATGCCGTACACCGTCCCGCCGCGCTGAGCCCAGGCCGTCGGCGGGAGGGTGGGGTGCCGGGCCGCGCCCGAGGAGATGTTCAGGATCCAGCCCCGGCCGTTGTCCCGCATGGCCGGGATGACCAGCTGGGCCAGGTGGAACGGCGCCTCGACCTGGACGTCGAACATGAGCTGGTAGCGGCGCGCGGTGAAGTCCGTGACCCGGGTGAAGTAAGTGACCGCCGCGTTGCTCACGCAGATGTCGGCCGGGCCAAGCTGACGGGCGGTCTCGTGCACGAGCCGCTCCCGGTCCTCACGTCTGGACAGGTCGGTCGCGATGGCCACCGCCGTCCCGCCGGCCGCGCGAATCTGGTCCACCGTCTCGGCGATCGTGCCGGCCAACGGCGACATGCCCGCCTCGGTGGTCCGGGCGGCGACGGCGACCGCCGCCCCAGCCGCGCCGAACCGGCGGGCGATCTCAGCCCCGATGCCCCGGCTCGCGCCGGTCACGATGGCGATCTTGCCGTCCAGGATGCCCATGGCCGTCACTCCTTGGCGAGCTCAATACTAGAAGTCGATTCTAGCGGCACGCTATCCTGGCGGCAGGATCGCCTGCGACGCCGGAGGTTTGTCATGGGGCTCGACCACAGCCTGGTAGGAGTGCCGAGCGAGCCGCAGACGCGGTCCTGGGACAGCAAGGACGCCCTGCTGTACGCGGTCGGGGTCGGGGCCGGGCTGGGCGACCCGCTGCAGGAGCTGGAGTTCACCACGGAGAACTCCGAGGGCATCGAGCAGAAGGTGCTGCCCACCTACGCGGTGCTGATAGCCCAGACCAGGACCGGCCGGAGCCTGGGCGACTTCGACCGGGCCATGCTGGTGCACGCCGAACAGGCCTTCGAGCTGCACCGCCCGCTGCCGGTGGCCGGCACCGTGCGTACCACCGCCACCGTGACCGGCATCTACGACAAGGGCTCTGGCGCCCTGGCAGTGATCGAGAACGTGGCCGTGGACGCGGCGACCGGGGAGCCGCTGGTCACCTCCCGCAGCAGCACGTTCATCCGCGGCGAGGGCGGTTTCGGCGGCGAGCGCGGCAGCGACCAGCCCTGGGAACGGCCCGGCCGCGAGCCCGACTACCAGGTCGTCTACCCGACCCGCCCGGAGCAGGCGCTGATCTACCGGCTGTCCGGGGACCGGAACCCGCTGCACGCCGACCCCAAGTTCGCCGCCCGGGGCGGGTTCAGCCAGCCGATCCTGCACGGCCTGTGCACCTACGGGGTGACCGGCCGGGCCCTGCTGCACACGCTGTGCGACGGCGACCCGGCGCGGTTCCGGTCCATGTCCGGCCGGTTCAGCCGGCCGGTGCTGCCCGGCGAGGCGCTGACGGTGTCGATCTGGAGCACTGACGGCAGCGATACCGCGCTGTTCCAGACGACCAAGTCGGACGGCACCGTGGTCATCGACCGGGGCCGGATGCAGGTCCGCGCGTAACGGCCTTACCGTCGCCGGCGGTCCAGCCAGCCGCGGTAGCAGGTGTCGCACATGCGGGTGAGGTCGTCCACCTGGACGTAGAAGCCACACCGGTGGCAGTAATCCTGACGCATATCTCCGAGTCTTTCCCCCATGAATCGCTCTCCTGTTCAGCGCAGCGAAAGGCTCAGTATTCCCAACGTTGACGGCGATTTCCAAGACTTTTCACATGGCCAGGTCGCGGCCGCGCTGGCGGACCCGGATCCGGGCGGTCAGCTTCAGGACCTGCTCGTGTTCGGGCTCGCCGCGTCCGGCGGCCACTACCGTGAAGATCAGGCCGCCCTGGCCCATACGCACCTGGAGGACGAGGACCGGCTCGTCGTCGTCCGGCAGCAGGATCGTGTCGCCCACGTCGACGTCGCTGGCTGGCACCGTACTGTCCACAAATAAGGACGATACCGGCAGATTAGGTCTAGTTCACCCAGAAGCCACCTTCCCGCGCAACATCTCAGCGGAAGGATCCCGCGGCCTCCCCGGCGGCGCCGCCGAAGCGTTCCTGACCCAGGACGGCGAGGAGCTGGAGCTTCTCGTAGCCTTCGGTCCGCGGCGGGGCGGTCAGCACCAGCAGCGCCTGGGACTGGTCCTCGGTGAACAGGACCTGGCAGTCGACCTCAATCGGGCCGAGTTCGGGGTGCAGGAGCACCTTGTGGTCGGCGAAGCGCTGGGCTACCTCGTGCCGTTCCCACAACGCGGCGAACTCGGCGCTCTCCCGCTGCAGGGCCCGCACGATCTCGCCCGCCCGCGACTTTGAGCCCATCGACCCGTAAGCGGCGCGCAGATTGGCCACCTGGGCCCGGCTCTGCCGGTCACGGTCGTCCTCGGGGTAACGCAGCCGCTCGGCCGGGTCGGTGAACCAGCGGTAGATCTCACTGCGGGCCAGGCCGGTGTGGTGCGACTTGCCGCCGAACAGGGCGTCGGCCATCCGGTTCTGCACCAGCGTCTCGCCCAGGCTGGACAAGATCAGCGCCGGGGTGTCCTCGAGCCGGTCCAGCACGCGCAGCAGGGCCGGGGCAACATGGGTCGCGGCGGTGATCGAGGCCGGGGCGTTGTGCCCGGCGATCCGGAACAGGTAGTTCCGCTCGTCGCCGGTCAGGCGCAGCGCCCGGGCCAGCGAGCTGAGCATCTGCTCGCTGGGCTGCGGGCCGCGCTGCTGCTCCAGCCGGGTGTAGTAATCGGTCGACATCGAGGCCAGCGCGGCCACGTCCTCGCGGCGCAGACCCGGGGTACGGCGGCGCGCGCCGGCGGGCAGCCCGACGTCGGCGGGCTGCAGGTTCTCCCGGTGGCGGCGCAGGAAATCAGCCAGGGCGGCACGGTCCATGTTCCGATTATCCGCCCTGGCCGCAGGCGTGCCAGGGACCGCCAGTCCCCCGATAACCACTCTCTGCCCAGGCGCGAGCCCGGTGGGCAGACTTACAGACATGAACATCACCGGAAATACGATCTTCATCCCCGGCGCCACCAGCGGCATCGGCCTGGCCCTCGCGCTGGCCGTGGCGGCCCGGGGCAACACCGTCATCGCCGGCGGCCGGCGCGCCGAGCTGCTCGGGCAGATCTCCGCGGAACACCCCGGCCTGGACACCGTGGTGATCGACACGACCGACCCGGCCAGCATCACCTCCGCCGCCAAGGAGGTGCTAGCCCGTCACCCTGACCTCAACGTCCTCGTCCCGATGGCCGGCATCATGCGGGTCGAGGACTGGCACCGTCCGGATTCCTTCCTGGCCTCGGCCGAATCGGTCATCACGACCAACGTGCTCGGCCCGATCCGCCTCATCGCCGCCTTCATCGAGCACCTGGAGGCGCAGCCGGACGCCACCATCATGACCGTGTCCTCGGGCCTGGCCTTCAGCCCGTTGGGCGCTACCCCGAGCTACTGTGCCTCCAAGTCTGCGATCCACATGCTCAGCGAGTCGATCCGGCTGCAGTACGCCGGCACCAGCGTCAAGGTCGTCGAGCTCGAGCCGCCGTCGGTTCAGACCGACCTGATGCCCGGACAACGCGAGAACGAGGCGGCCGTGCCGCTGGACGACTTCATCGCCGAGGTCATGAGCCTGCTGGAGTCCCAGCCCGACGCGGCCGAGATCCAGGTCGAGCGGGTCAAGTTCCTGCGCTACGGCGAGGCCCGCGGCGACTACGACCACGTCGTGGCGACCCTCAACGCCTCCGACCCGCACGGCAAGTAGCGTCTAGCTGGTCCCCGGGGAGAACGTGAGAGCGTAGGCCACGGTGTGCGCGGTCAGGGTGTGCTGAGGCTGCACCTGCGGACCGCATGAGCCGCTGCCGATGCCGTGGTGAACGGTGTCCAGGTGGACGTAGGTGCGGCCGTCCGGGACCAGGTCCGGGGTATGCCTGGTCGCGGTGAGCAGCTCCGGGGACCAGGGCCGGACGGCGAAGTCGAAGACGGGGTCGCCGGTGACTGTCAGGGTTTGCGCGTGGCCCTCGCCAGGACTGCCGGTCAGGGTCAGGCGGCGGACGTCCATGCGGTTGCCGTTCTCCTGAGGCCGCACATACGGCGTGGCCAGGTCCTGGATCGCCGCGGTGAACCACCCGACACGAGTGGCCTGATACGTGTCGCGGTAGGCCTCGCCTGGGCCACGGCCGAACCAGGTCACCTCGGCGATCTCGGCGTCCAGGACCAGCCGCAGCCCGATCTTGGGCAGCGGGCCGGCCCAGCTGCCATCGGGAGCGACGTGGATGTCCAGCCGGGTGCTGACGGCCTGCTCTGTCCAGCTGAGGCTGGCCAGAAAGCCGGCGTCGGTCCCGGCCGGAGCGATCCGCAGCCGGGTCCGGAGCACACCGGGACCGGGCTGGACGTCGATGATCCGCTGCTGCAGGCGGTGCAGGCCTACCCGGCGCCATGCGCTCGCGATGGTCAGGGCGTCGTTGTCGGTCGGGGCACGCCAGAAGTCCAGCCGGGCCGCGGATACACCGAACGGGCCCAGGCGGCTCAGGTTCCCGGTGGAGGCGTCGAAGACCGCGCAGCCCACGGCCAGCGAACCCCGGCGCGGGGCGGAGGCCGGAGCCTGGCCGACTGGCGGTGGCGGGGACAGGGGGCCGGTGGCGAGCGGCCTTTGCGGGTCTCGGGGCGGCGGGGCAGTGACGGTGTGATCCGGCTGGTGCTGGTCGAGCCGGGCCTGGGCGAAGGCGATCTCGTGGCCGGCGGTAGCCCAGGAGGTATCCGCCGCCAGCGACGCGGTAACGGTCAGCCAGCGTTCGCCGGCGGGATCGCCAGCTGCGGCGCCGGCCAGTCCGGGCGGGAAGCCGGCCCGGCCGGTGGCACCGGCGGCCACGGCGGGCAGGTCCAGGGGGCCATCCGCGACCAGAACGCCGTCGTCCTCCACAGTCCAGGTCAGGCGGTACCCGCCGGTACCGGCGCTGTGGTGCCGGTTCCGCAGCGTGATGGCCCGGGCGGCGGGGTCAATGCTGATCTGGACCGGGGCGAACAGGGCCTTGATCTCCAGCAGGCCGGGTGAGGGGGTCCGGTCGGGAAAGACCAGGCCGTCGATGACGAAGTTGCCGTCATGCACCGGCTCGCCGAAGTCGCCGCCGTAGGCGAAGTACGGCTCGCCGTCCGGGGTGAGCTGGGCGATGCCGTGATCGATCCACTCCCAGATGAACCCGCCGTGCAGCCGCGGGTACTGCTCTGTCAGGGCCTGGTAGTCGGCCACGCTGCCCGGGCCGTTGCCCATGGCGTGACCGTACTCGCACATGATCATGGGCAGCCGCCGCCGGCGGGTGTCGTGGCCGGGATCGGCGGTAACGGGCTCGGCGTGCCGGCCGATGGCGGCGAGCTCGTCGTAGCCCGGATACATCCGGCTGTAGACGTCGGTGTAGAACGAGTCCGGCTCGCCCTCGTAGTGAATCAGCCGGCCTGAATCGCGGCCGCGGGCCCAGGCGGCCATGGCCTCCAGGTTGCGGCCGGTCCCGGCCTCGTTGCCCAGCGACCACATAATCACGCTGGGATGGTTCTTATCCCGCTCGACAGTGCGCTGGATACGGTCCAGGCAGGCCGGGAGCCAGCGTGAGTCATTGCTCGGGTTGCCCCGCCAGCCCGTTCGGCCGAATCCGTGGGTTTCCAGGTCACACTCGTCGATGACCAGCAGCCCGTACTCGTCGCACAGGTCGCCGAAGCGCGGGTCGGGCGGGTAGTGGCTGGTCCGCACGGCGTTGATGTTGTGCCGTTTCATCAGCACCACGTCCGCCCGCATGGTGGCCTCGTCCAGCGTGCGGCCGGTCTCGGGGTGCCACTCGTGCCGGTTCACGCCGCGGAACTCCACGGTCCGGCCGTTGAGCCGGATCTGGCCGCCGGCCACCTCGACGCGGCGGAAGCCGATCCGGAAGCTGATCTCGCCGGCCGGGCTGGACAGGGTCGCGGCGTACAGCCGGGGCCGCTCGTCGGACCAGGGCTCGACGGCGGCGACGTGGTGGTCCGCGCCGGTGGGGACGCCATCCAGGCCGAGTTCGGGGACCGACAGGGTGGCCGCGACATCAGCCTCGACGCGCAGCAGGCCCGTGCCGGCGTCCGGGTCGTAGTCGGCATGGGTGAAGAAGTCCCAGACCGCACCCGGCGGCTGGCTGAGCACGCTCACGCTGCGGAAGATGCCGGACAGCCACCACATGTCCTGGTCTTCCAGGTAAGACCCGGCCGACCACTGGTGCACGCGGACCGCGACGACATTGTCGCCGGGCCGGATCAGCGCGGTGATGTCGAACTCCCGCATGAGCCTGCTGCCCATGCCGTAGCCGGCGGCGGCCCCGTTGATGAACAGCGCGAAGCAGGAGTCCACGCCCTCGAAACGGATCACCGTCGACCCGCTGAAGTCCCAGTCCGGCGGAAGCGCGAAGGTCCGCCGGTACTCTCCGGTGGGGTTGGCGTCGGGCACATGCGGCGGGTCGACCGGGAAGGGATAGGTCACGTTGGTGTAAGCGGGCCGCCCGTAGCGGGGCGGACCGGGCACCCCGGCCAGCTGCCACAGCGACGGCACAGTGATGTCGCCGAACCCGGAGTCATCGAACTCGGGGGCCTCGAACCCCGCGGTCAGGTCGTCCAGGCCGCGGCACGGCCGGAATCGCCAGGTCCCGTCCAGGCTGAGCTGGCGGCTCCCCCGGGCCTGCCAGGCGCGGGCCTGGAGGTGGCCCTCCCCGGGGCCAAACGACTCGACGTATCCCAGGCCGGCGTCAGGCATCCCGTCGGTCATGGGGATCAGCTTGTCAGGTCCAGCGCGGAATTGCCTTGACGAAATGATATGAACGTTCGTTTAATTCCCTTATGGGCCGGATCGCCGGGGTCACCGCTGCCGAGACGCGTGAGCGCTTGCTGCGGGCGGCCGCCGACGTGTTCGCCGAGCGCGGGTACGACGGCACCCGGGTGGCCGACATTGCCGCGGCCGCGGGCGTGAGCAACGGCGCGCTGTACGCGCACTTCGCGTCGAAGGCCGATCTGCTGGCCGGGGCGCTGCGGGCGCACGGGCGGCACCTGCTGGCCGACATGTTCGCGGCCGATCCGGACCGGCCGGTGGTAGACCTGCTGGTGGCGGTGGGCCGGCTGCTGCCGCGCGGGAGCGACGCCCGCGATTACCTCATCGTCGAGGCGCTGCTTGCGGCCCGGCGAGATGAGGACGTGGCCCGGACGATGCGCGAATACGTGGGCGAGCGGGCCGACTGGCTGGCCGGGCTGATGCGGCTGGCCCAGGCCAGCGGCGAACTCGACCCGGCTCTGTCCCCGGCCGCCCTGGCCCACTTCTGCCTGCTGCTGGCCATGGGCAGCACCTTGCTCCCGCCCGGCCTGCACGCGGTCGGCGAACAGGAGTGGGGCGCCCTGCTGGCCCGCATCGCCAATGCCGTCTCACAGACAGGAACCACACCGTGAAAGTGCAGATAGACCCGGAGCGGTGCCAGGGACACGGCCGCTGCTATGACCTTTCCCCCACCCTGTTCGGCGAGGACGAGGAGGGCTACGGCCAGGTGCTGGGCGACGGCGAGGTGCCACCGGGCCAGGAGGACGAGGCCCGCCGGGCCGTGCTCAACTGCCCCGAGCGCGCGATCGAGATGAGCTGACATGACTGCCGACGACCGCTTCAGTTATGCCCCCGGCCCAGTGCCCGAGGGCGAATTCGAAGGCTCCTTCAACGAGATCATCACCGGCCCGGTCTCGGACTGGGCCACCGACTTCTCCCACCTGGAGCCGGAGTGGTCGGCCGACCCCTATCCGATCCAGGACGACCTGCGGCAGCGCTGCCCGATCGCGCACACCGGCCGGTTCGGCGGCGGCTGGCTGCCCACCCGGTACGAGGACGTGGCGGCGATCGCCTACGACACCGAGCACTTCTCCTCGCGGGCGATCATCATGAGCAACTTCCGGCCGCCCCTCGACCTGGCCCCGGTCGGCGGCTCGCCGCCCATCTCCTCCGACCCGCCGTTCCACCCGTACGCGCGCAAGCTGCTGCTGCCCGCCTTCACCAAGACTGCGATAGCCAAACAGGAGGCGGCCACCCGGGCGCTGTGCCACACGCTCATCGACGAGCTCGCCGGGCAGGACGTGGTCGATGCCGCCCGCGACTACGCTCAGCACATCCCGATGCGGGTCATCGCGGCCATGCTCGGCTTCCCGCCGGAGGACGGCCCGCGCTTCCGCCAGTTCGTCGAGGACGTGCTGGAGGGCATCAACTCTCCCCCGGACGAGCGCATCGAGCGGTTTGACCGGCTGTTCGACTACCTGCTCGAGCAGGTACACGACCACCTCGACCACCCGCGCGAGGACCTGACCAGCTATCTCATCGACGCCGAGATCTTCGGCACCAAGCTGCAGGCCGACCACGTCACCGGCACCATGGCCCTGCTGCTGATCGCCGGGATCGACACCACCTGGAGCGCGATCGGCGCGTCCCTGTGGCACCTGGCCCAGCACCAGTCCGACCTGGCCCGGCTGGTGAGCGAACCCGGCCTGGTGCCGACCGCGGTCGAGGAGTTCCTCCGGGCCTACGCCCCGGTCACCATGGCCCGCCTGGTCAAGGAGGACATGCACTGGCGCGGCGTGGACATGAAGGCCGAAGACTGGATCCTGCTGTCGTTCCCGGCCGCCAACCGGGACCCGACCCAATTCGACCGGGCCGACCAGGTGATCATCGACCGGGAAGCCAACCGGCACGCCGCGTTCGGGCTGGGCATCCACCGCTGTGTGGGCTCACACCTGGCCCGGATGGAGCTGCGGGTGGCGCTGGAGGTCTGGCTGAAGCGCATCCCGGCCTTCACGCTGGCCGATCCGGCCGCCGTGCGGTGGTCGGTGGGCCAGATCCGCGGCCCGCGCACCCTGCCGCTCCGGATCGGATCGGCTTAGCCGGCGCCCTGCTCAGCCGGCGGGCTGGGGCGTGGGCTGGAAGACCACCAGCCGCCAGGCGTCGCCCTCGTCGGCCCAGACCGCGCAGGCGCTGTTGCGCAGCGCCCGGAGCTCGCCGTCCAGGTACACCTGGGCGTTCATGGCCCCGATCACCACGGCCGCGCCGCCCGCCACGATGATCTCGTCGACGGGGTGATCGATGCAGGAGTACACGAAGAACTTGTTGCGGACCCGGTCCAGGTAGCTGGCCTTGGTGTCGCGGCCGCCGGTGGAGTGGGCGTACACCAGCCGGCCGGACAGCAGCCGGTCCAGCGTGTCCACATCCGACGTCAGCATGGCCGCGTAGCGCTCGTCCTCGAGCGCCCTGATGGTGTCTTCGATCATCATCGGGTCCCTACTCGGGGTCGGCGAACTGGGGCGGGCGCCGCTCAAACTCGGCGGTCACCGCCTCCACCTGGTTCGGGCTGGCGATCAGGGCGGTGATCTCCTGCTGCTCGGCGGCGAAACCGGTCTGCAGGTCGACCCGGCCGGCCAGATCCAGCAGCCGCTTGGCCGCCCGGATGGCGTGCGGGCTGCGCCCGGCGATGGAGCGGGCCAGGTCCAGGGCGGCCTGGCGCGGGTCCGGATCGGCTCGGGTCGCCAAGCCCAGCGTCACCGCCTCCTCGCCGCGCACGACCCGGCCGGAAAAGGTCAGCTCCTTGGCCACGTCGCGGCCCACCAGCTCGGGCAGCAGCTGGCTGCCGGTCATGTCCGGGATCAGGCCCCACCTGATCTCCAGCACGGACAGCTTCGCGTCCGGCGCCACGATGCGGATGTCGGCGCCCAGCGCGATCTGCAGGCCGCCGCCCAGGGCGTTGCCGGTCACGGCCGCGATGACCGGGACACCGAGCTCGGTCCAGACGTAGGCGGCCCGCTGGCCCAGGGCCCGGGCCGGGC
>JBAPYC010000372.1:0-4418 GCA_049284535.1 Streptosporangiaceae bacterium | reverse complement strand
GTCGAGTCCTGGCGGGTCATCATCGAGCGTCACCCGGACAACCGGATGACCAGCGAGGCCACCGTCCGGCTGGCCGCCAAGGGGGAGCGGCTGGTCGCGGTGGGGGAGGGCAACGGCCCAGTCAACGCCCTGGACAAGGCCCTCCGGGCCGCCCTCGAGCAGATCTACCCCGAACTCGCCAGCCTCGAGCTCACCGACTACAAGGTCCGCATCCTGGCCGGGACCCACGGCACCGGCGCGGTCACCCGGGTGCTGATCGACTCCGACGACGGCAGCGGCGGCGCCTGGAGCACGGTCGGCGTGGACGAGAACATCATCGCCGCCTCCTGGCACGCCCTGGAGGAGGCCGTCACCTACTGCCTCCTGCGCTCCGGCCGCGAACCCAGCTAGCCCACCCCCGGCACCACCCGCAGCTTCACCCAACCATGATCATGGGCATTTTCGAACACTATTTGGTCAAAAATGCCCATGATCATGAAACCCTGTTCACGCCGCAGCGACGGGCACCTTGTCCAGGAAGCCGTGGACGCTGGCGATCTGGCCCTCGGCGTCGAGCACCGCTACGTCGAAGCCGATCACCAGCGCCTCACCCCCGGCCGGTCCCAGGTGCCAGCTGAACCGGGCTTGCTGATGGTTGGCGTCGACCGGCCCGCCCAGCGTGAACACCAGCCCCGGGAACTGCTCCTGCACCGCCCCGATCAGCCCGTCGACGGCGTCCCGGCCACGGACGTCCGCCATCGGGTCGGTGTACGCGCCGTCCGCCGCCCACAGCTCCTCGATCAGCCCGCGCCGGACCTCCGGGTCCGTCTCGTTCCAGCTGGCGATGTACCGCTCGATGATCTCCTGCACCGGAATCTCCCTGAAGTAGAACGGTTCGTTGCCCCCAGCCTGCCGACCGCAGGGAAGCGTGGCAATTACCTCTGAGGTAATGCAGAAACGCACCCAAGCCCGCTACCCTGAGCACCACCATGACCAGGCCGACCACCGGAGCGCCCGCCACCCGAGCGCCCACCCCCGGCGTGCCCACCGCCGGGGACCTGCTGCGTGAGTGGCGCCAGCGCCGCAGGCTGAGCCAGCTGGACCTGGCCATCCAGGCCAACGTGTCCTCTCGCCACCTCAGCTTCGTCGAGACCGGCCGCGCCCGGCCCAGCAGCGAGATGATCATGCACCTGGCCGAGGAACTCGGCGTCCCGCTGCGCGAGCGCAACGCCCTGCTCCTGGCGGGCGGTTACGCCCCCGCCTATCCCGAACGTGCCCTGGCCCAGCCCGAGCTCAGCGCCGTCCGGGCCGCCCTGAGCCGCGTGCTGGCCGGCCACCTGCCCTACCCGGCCGTGGTGGTGAACCGCTGGTGGGAGCTGGTCGACGCGAACCCGGCCATCGCCGCCTTCACCGAGCACGCCGACCCGGCGCTGCTCGAGCCGCCGGTCAACGTGCTGCGGCTCAGCCTGCACCCCCGCGGCATGGCCCCGCGCATCGCCAACCTGGGCCAGTGGCGCGCCCACCTGCTCACCCGGCTGCACCGCCAGGCCGAGGCCACCGGCGACCCCAGGCTCGCCGCCCTGCGCGCCGAACTCGAGACCTACCCCGGCGGCCCGGGCCCCGCGGCGGCGGGCCACGCCGACGTTGTCGTCCCGCTCCGCTACCGCACCCCGGCCGGCGAGCTGTCCTTCATCAGCCTCACCGCCGTGGTCGGCACGCCCATGGACGTCACCGTCGAGGAACTGGCCATCGAGTCCTTCTACCCAGCCGACGACGCGACCGCCCAGGCCCTCACCCAGAACCAGCAGAGCCCCTGAGCCGACGCGCCCTGAACCGCGCCACCCTGGACCGCCAGCTGCTGCTCGGCCGGGCCGCGATGCCGGCCCGGACGGCGAGGCACTGCTGGATCTGCCGGAGGCGTCCCGGCCCGCCGCCGGGCAATGGCGCGGCCACCGGCACGCTGCTGCTCGACGGCCAGTCGCAGGGGGAGTGGTCCATCATCAAAGGCCCTGACCAGGCCATCCTTCAGGTCCGGCCGTACGTCCGGCTCGATGCCGCCGGCCAGGACGCGGTCGCGGCCGAGGGCGCCGCGCTGCTGGCGTTCGCGGCGCCCGGGGCGGCCTACGATGTCCGTCTAACTGCCCGTCCGGGCTAATTAACAGACCCAGGGGTATAGCAAGGCCGTCGGGGATTTACGGTAGGGGAATGGACGACAAAGCGATCATGTCGCATATCGACGAGCTGATCGAGACCGAGCACAAGCTCCGTCAGCAGCTCGCCGCCGGCGAGCTCACCAGCGCGGAGGAACGTGCGCAGCTGAAGTCCACCGAGGAAGCGCTGGACCAGTGCTGGGACCTGCTGCGGCAGCGGCGGGCCCGCCGGGAGTTCGGCGAGCGCCCGGAGGACACCGAGGCACGCCCGGTCAGTGAGGTCGAGGGCTACCTGCAGTAGCCCCGGGCCGGGTGCAGGGTCGACAAAAGGAGTGGCGTGCGTATCGCGAGATTCGCCAAGGGCGACGGTGTCGCGTACGGGGTGGTCGAGGGCGAGGCGCTAGGCCGGCCGGGGGCCGGAACGATCTCGGGATCGGGTCTGACCATCGCGGAGCTGTACGGGCATCCGTTCGGCATTGATCCGAGTGGTGTCCGGCTGACCGGGAGCCGGTACCCGCTGGCCGAAGTCAGGCTGCTGGCTCCGGTGCTGCCGAGCAAGGTGGTGGCCGCGGGGCGGAACTACGCGTCGCACGCGCGAGAGATGAACGGGGAGCCGCCGTCCCGTGGCTCCGAGCCGCTGCTGTTCCTCAAGCCGTCGACCTCGGTCACCGGGCCGGGCGACGCGATCAAGTACCCGGTCAAGCTGACCGACCGGGTCGACTACGAGGGTGAACTGGCCGTGATCATCGGCCGGCTCTGCCGCCAGGTGCCCCGGGAGCGCGCCGACGAGGTGGTGTTCGGCTACACCTGCGCCAACGACGTCACGGCCCGGGACCTGCAGGCCAGGGACGGGCAGTGGACCCGGGCCAAGGGCTTCGACACGTTCTGCCCGCTCGGCCCGTGGATGGAGACCGGGACCAACCCGTCCGACCTGGAGCTGGTCACCACGGTCAACGGCGAGGTCCGCCAGCAGGCCCGCACGGCCGAAATGCTCTGGGACGTGCCTGGGCTCATCTCGTTCGTCAGCCAGGTCATGACGCTGCTGCCGGGCGACGTGCTGCTTACCGGGACGCCCGCAGGCGTCGGCCCGCTCACCGACGGGGACGAGGTTTCTGTGACCATCGAGAGCATCGGGACGCTGACCAACCGGGTGATTATCGGGGACTAAATCCGGGCCAACGCCGATCTCTAGTGCAAGCCGGGCAGCTAGTTTAGGGTTATTGTTCTCAGCAGGCCATTCCGGTCAGTTCGCGGAAGGGTAAGCATCCTATGGGCGGGGGCTACTTTCCAAATTCCGGCCGGCCACCCGGCGGGGAATCCTCGCGGTATTCATTCTCCTCATTGGTCCCGGTGCGGCACTGGGCCCGTGACCCGGCCCTGCGCAGCTGGCCGGTCCTGCTGCTCCTCGCGCTGGTGGTGGTGCCGCCCATCGCTGTCCTGCTGCTGAACCAGCCGACTTCCACGCATCTTGACGACGCAGCCTGGATCTACGCCTATTACTTCGCCGTGGCCTGGCTGCTGCTGCTCGGCGTCGTGGTCCGGCCGCAGCATGTCAGCCGGTCCATGCTGGTGACCGTGGCCGCGATCGGGGTGGTGACCCAGGTCCCGATCGCGCTGTGGCTGGAAGACGCGCTGCACAGCAGCAACGGGAACCTGTTCGCGAGCATCTTCACCATCGGCCTTCCTGAGGAGCTGGCCAAGGCCATCCCGGTCGTCGTGGTGGCCTGGATCTGGCGCAAGCGGCTGCACGAGCAGACCCCCCGCGATTATCTGTTCCTCGGCGCGGTCAGCGGGCTGGTCTTCGGCGCGGTGGAAGCCGAGCGCTACTTCACTCTGGGCCTGGGCTCCCTGCAGGGCAACGTCAACGGCCCGGAACTGCAGGCCCTGACCATCTCCTACGTCTGGCGGTTCCTCACCGACCCGATCAGCCACGCGTGCTGGGCCGGCATCACCGGGTACTTCATCGGCCTGGCGATCACCGGCACCCACCGGCGGCACTGGGCCGTGGGCCCGGTCGGCATCGGCATCGCCGCCATCCTGCACGGCTTCAACGACTGGACCCCGATCAACCCTCACCCCGCGTGGGTGGTGGTCATCGTGGTCAGCGTGCTGCTGTTCCTTGGCTACGCCCGGGCCGGCGCCTGGGTCCCGAACGAGTCTCTGGAAGGCACCGGCCCCGTCCCCCTACCCGGCTTCATAGGTGGCCAGCGTCCCGCCAGCAGCCAGCGTCCCGCCCCCGGCCAGGCCGCCCCCGGCCAGGCCGCCCCCGGCCAGCCCGCGGGCGCCCCC
>JBAPYC010000371.1:0-1589 GCA_049284535.1 Streptosporangiaceae bacterium | reverse complement strand
CTTCGCCGAGGGCTGGGTCGTGCCGATGCCCCCCGAAGGCCGGACCGGCCGGAGCGTCGCGGTAATCGGGTCCGGGCCGGCCGGGCTAGCCGCGGCGCAGCAGCTGACCAGGGCCGGTCACGCGGTGACCGTGTTCGAGCGCGACGAGGCGCCGGGCGGCCTGCTGCGCTACGGCATCCCCGAGTTCAAGATGGAGAAGCGGCACCTGGACCGGCGGCTGGAGCAGATGCGGGCCGAGGGCACCGAGTTCCGCTGCGGGATCGACGCCGGCACCGCTATCAGCGCTGAGGACCTCCGCGCCTCCTTTAACGCGATCGTGCTGGCCGGCGGGGCCCGGGTGCCACGTGACCTGCCGTTGCCCGGCCGGTCGCTGGACGGCATCCACCAGGCCATGGAGTACCTGCCGCCGTCCAACCGGGTCGTGGCGGAGAGCCTCGGGACCGGGTCGGCTCCGGATGACCCGCCCATCTGCGCTCGCGGGCGCAATGTGGTCATCATCGGCGGCGGCGACACCGGGGCGGACTGCCTGGGCACCGCGCACCGGCAGGGCGCGGCGTCCGTGACTCAGCTGGAGATCCTGCCCCGCCCGCCGGAGAGCAGGCCTGACCACCAGCCGTGGCCCACCTACCCGATGATCTACCGGATCTCCAGTGCGCACGAGGAAGGCGGCGAGCGCAGCTACGCCGTGTCCTCGCTGGAATTCCTGGGCGACTCTGACGGGCGGGTGCGGGCGCTGCGGCTGGCCGACGCCGACGGCTTCAACCCGGTCCCGGGCACCGAGCGTGACCTGCCCTGCGATCTGGTCCTGCTGGCCATGGGCTTCACCGGCGCCGAACGGCCTGGGCTGCTCGACGGTCTCGGGGTCGATTTCGACCAGCGCGGCAACGTGGCCCGGGACAGCACCTACGCCACCTCGGTTCCGGGCGTGTTCGCCGCGGGTGACATGGGCCGGGGCCAGTCGCTGATCGTCTGGGCCATCGCTGAGGGCCGCAGCGCCGCGGCGGCCGTGGACCAGTACCTGTCTGGCGACGGCGAATCCGCCGGGCTGCCCGCCCCGATCCTGCCGACGGCGCGCCCGCTGGTCTGAAACGCGCTGCCTGGACTTGCGCTCGCTGAAGCCGAGGTGGGTGCGGGAAGACGCGCTGGGGACGCGACCGGGCACATACCCTGAGAGCTAAGGGTGCGTACCTAAGTCATCTGGGTCGAAGGGGCGGAGGCGGCGGCGATGGGAGCATGTCCGCATAATCGCGGCTCAGTCATCGACGGTATCTGCGAGATCTGCGGCACACGCGTTGACGAAATAGCGCGTCCCGGGCATGCCAGGCCATCCGCCCCGCCGAACCGGTCGCGCGAGCCGGCCAGGCCGGAGCCGTGGCGGGACCCGCTGGCGTCGCTGTTCGGCCCGGAGCCGGGGAGCACACGGCACCGTGAGCCCGCGGAAGCCCCGGCCAGGCATGCACACGCGCCGCGGCCGCCACTCGACCTCTCCGCCACCACTCCGGACTTGTACAGGGTCTCGCCTCCGACGCGGCCAGAGCGAGCGCTCTCGTCCACGCCGCGGCCCGCGCCCGCCTCGCCCGCGCCTGCCT
>JBAPYC010000370.1:0-6684 GCA_049284535.1 Streptosporangiaceae bacterium | reverse complement strand
TTTTGTTAACTTTTGGATCATCGATCACATAAGGTACACCTGCGTGAAGCCTTGCCGTCGCAGGACCGCCTCGCCACAGAATTTCCTTCTGAGAGGGCAGCATCGCCAACAACATCACGAGCCGATCCCGAGCGGCGCTCCGGTTTGGTGTGAAGTTACGCTCCGCATTGGTGGCTACTAAGCGTAACTCTCTCGCAATGTGTACATAAATCACTACCCTGCGCAGTCACCTCGGCTCGCTATTAGCCTGCCGCTGCGATCGGCAATAAGAACGTTATCTGGTGGATGACTACCCACCAGCGCGGCTCAATCCATGGTTATGAATAACGAATTGGCCATCACTAGATAACACATAGAAAACGGCGGGCGCCCGATGGCAGGCCGGACGCCGTCGCCGCACGTGCCCTCGGGCGTGCCCGCCCGGCCGCCGTCGGGGCGGCGCTGACCTGGGCAGAGCACAAAGACTCCCACGGCGGTGCGGCTGATGCCCGCTAGCGGAAGATGCCAGCTAGCGGGAAGCCCGCTAGCGGAAGATGACGGTCCGGCGACCGTGGAGCAGAACGCGGTGCTCGGCGTGCCAGCGCACGGCCCGGGCCAGTGCTACCCGCTCGGCGTCGCGGCCGATGGCCACGAGGTCCTCCGGAGAGTCCGAATGATCCACCCGGGCGACCTCCTGCTCGATGATCGGGCCCTCGTCCAGGTCGGGCGTCACGTAGTGCGCCGTCGCCCCGATCAGCTTCACGCCGTGCGCGTGCGCCTGATGATAGGGCCGCGCCCCCTTGAAGCTGGGCAGGAACGAGTGGTGGATGTTGATGATCCGGCCGGTCAGCTTGGCACACAGCGCCGGCGACAGGATGCGCATGTACCTGGCCAGCACCACGAGGTCGATGTCCAGCTCGCTGACCAGGTCAAGCAGGCGGCCCTCGGAGCGCTGCGCCGATTCCGGGCTGCCATCCACACCGATGTGCTCGAACGGGACGCCGTGCGCGGCGGCCAGCGGGGCCAGGTCGGGATGGTTACCGACGACCAGCGGGACGTCGATGCGCAGCGATTCGGCCGAGCGCCGGTAGAGCAGGTCGTTCAGGCAGTGGCCGGCCTTGGACACCATGATCAGCACGCGCGGCTGGACCGCGAGGTCGTGCAGCTCCCATTCCATCCCGAACTCAGACGCCACCGCGGCGAAGCCGGCGTGCAGTGAGCCGTACGTGATGTCCGGGCCCGGCACCGTCTCCACGTGCACGCGCATGAAGAACCGGCCCGCGATCCGGTCGCCGTACTGCTGGCTGTCGAGCACGTTGCAGCCGGCCTCGTGCAGGTAGGCGGCCACGGCATGCACGATGCCGACCCGGTCCGGGCAGGACAGGGTCAGCACGAACTCGGTGCTGGCCTGGCCGCCTGCGGTGGCGGGCATCAGGCCCCCATCGCGTGTGCGCCGCCGTCCACGTGGACGATCTCGCCCGTGGTGGCCGGGAACCAGTCGGACAGCAGCGCCACGCAGGCCCGCGCGACCGGCTCCGCGTCGGTGATGCTCCAGCCGAGCGGCGCCCGGGTGCCCCACACGTCCTCGAACCGCTCGAACCCCGGGATGGCCTTGGCCGCCATGGTCCGCAGCGGCCCGGCCGCGACCAGGTTGACCCGTATGCCAGCCTCTCCCAGGTCGCGGGCGAGATAGCGGGCGCAGGACTCCAGCCCGGCCTTGGCCACGCCCATCCAGTCGTAGCCGGGCCAGGCCACGCTCGCGTCGAAGTCCAGTCCGACCACGGAGCCGCCGCCGCTCATCAGGGGCAGCGCGGCGGCGGTCACCGCCTTGAGCGAGAAGGCCGAGACATGCAGCGCGGTCGCCACATCTGGCCACCTGGTGCGCAGGAAGTTCCCGCCCAGCGCCTCGTCCGGGTTGGCGTAGGCGACCGCGTGCAGCACGCCGTCCAGCCCGTCCACGTGCTCGGACACCCGGGCGGCCAGTGAGTCAAGCTGCTCCTCACTGGTGACGTCGAGCTCGACCACCGGCGGCGGGGCAGGCAGCCGTTTCGCGATCCGCTCCACCAGGCTCATGCGGCCGAAGCCGGTCAGCACCACGGTCGCGCCCTCGGCCTGCGCCACGCGCGCCACGTGGAAGGCGATGGAGGCGTCGGTGATCACCCCGGTGATCAGGATTCGCTTGCCCGCCAGGATTCCCATTACCGGCTCACTTCCGTCACGATCAGCACGTTACCCACCCTGCCCTGCCGGGCCTCGTTCACCACATGGCCTGCCGCGCGCATCCTTCCGGCTGGCGTTTGCAGGTTTCCTACAAACAGGCGGCTCAGTGGCCCATCCCGAGGCCGCCGTCGACCGGGATGACGGCACCGGTCACGTAGCCGGCGTCCGGGCTGGCCAGGAAGGACACCACCGCGGCCACCTCGTCAGGGGACGCGTACCGCCCGAGCGGGACGGCGGCCATGATCGCGTCCTTCCTGGCCTCGGGCAGAGCCGCGGTCATGTCACTGTCCACGAAGCCAGGCGCGACCACGTTGGAGGTAATGCCGCGCGAGCCGAGCTCGCGGGCCAGTGACCGGGCCAGGCCGACGAGGCCAGCCTTGGAGGAGGCGTAGTTAGCCTGGCCGGCCGAGCCGTACAGCCCGACCACTGAGGAGATGAAGATCAGGCGCCCGCGGCGCATCTTCATCATGCCGCGCACGGCCCGCTTGGCCACCCGGTAGGACCCGGCCAGGTTGGTGTCGATCACGCCGGCAAAATCGTCCTCGCTCATCAGGGCCAGCAGCTGGTCCTTGGTCACGCCCGCGTTGGCCACGAGCACCTCGACCGGCCCCTGGTCGGCCTCGACCGAACCGAACGCCGCGTCGACCGACGCTGCATCCCGCACGTCGCAGCGGACCACCGGCAGTCCCTCCACCGGGTCGCCGGAGCGCGAGGTCACCGTGACGCTGTCGCCGCTAGAAGCCAGCCGCCGCGCGATGGCCAGCCCGATGCCGCGGTTCCCGCCGGTCACAAGCACAGAACGCCCCAACGCGTGCTCCCTTCTCAAGCCACCTGAGGGTACCGCAGCGGGCCGGAACCGGTGGGATAGACTCACGCCGCGTGGATGAAGGAAAACCCGCGATCGCCCAGGAATTCACGGCGCTGCCGCTGCGCGAGCTAGCGGATGCCGCGCTAGCGCAGGCCAGGAGCCTCGGCGCCCAGCACGCTGACTTCCGCGCTGAGCTCATCAGGAGCCAGCACATCGGCTTGTCCGATGCGAACCTGCAGACTCAGTTCGACGTCGACGATACCGGCCTCGCGGTCCGGGTGATCGTGGACGGGACCTGGGGCTTCGCCTCCGCAGTCGACCTGACGGCCGACGCGGCCGCCCAGGCGGCGCGGCAGGCCGTCGAGGTGGCCAAGGTGGCCGCCGCCATGAACACCGAGCCGATCGAGCTCGCACCCGAGCCCGCCTACGGCGACGTGACCTGGGTGTCCGCCTATGACGTCGACCCCTTCACCGTCAGCGTCGCGGACAAGGTGGAGCTGCTGGCGCAGTGGAGCCGCGCGCTGCTCGCCCACTCCGCGGTGAGCCACGTGGACGCCTCACTGCAGCAGGTCCGGGAGTGCAAGTTCTACTCCGACGGCGAGACGACCGCCACGCAGCAGCGGGTCCGCCTGTACCCCACCGTCACCGCCATCGCGGTCTCCGACGACGGCCGGTTCGACACCATGCGGACGCTGGCCCCGCCGGCCGGCCGGGGTTATGAGTTCCTCACCGGAACCGGCTGGGACTTCGACACCGAGCTGGCCGAGCTGCCCGAGCTGCTCGCGGCCAAGCTGGTGGCTCCCTCGGTCGAGCCCGGCCGGTACGACCTGGTGGTCGACCCGTCCAATCTCTGGCTCACCATCCATGAGTCGATCGGGCATGCCACCGAGCTGGACCGGGCCCTGGGCTACGAGGCCGCCTACGCCGGCACCTCCTTCGCCACCCTGGACAAACTGGGCAGCCTGCAGTACGGCTCCGGCGTCATGCACGTGACCGGCGACCGCACCGTCGAGCACGGCCTGTCCACCATCGGGTACGACGACGAGGGCGTGGCCGGGCAGTCCTGGGACCTGATCCGGGACGGGGTGCTGACCGGCTACCAGCTGGACCGGCGGATGGCCCGGCTCGAGGGGTTCGGCCGGTCGAACGGGTGCGCGTTCGCCGACAGCCCGGCTCACATGCCGCTGCAGCGGATGGCCAACGTGTCACTGCAGCCCGCGGCGGGCGGCCCGTCCACCGAGGAGCTGATCGCCGGGGTGGAGAAGGGGATCTACATCCTGGGCGACAAGAGCTGGTCGATCGACATGCAGCGCTACAACTTCCAGTTCACCGGGCAGCGCTTCTTCATGATCGAGAACGGCAAGCTGGCCGGGCAGCTGCGTGACGTCGCCTACCAGGCCACCACGACCGACTTCTGGGGCTCGATGGAGGCCGTTGGCGGTCCGCAGACCTACGTGCTCGGCGGCGCGTTCAACTGCGGCAAGGGCCAGCCCGGTCAGGTCGCCCCGGTCAGCCACGGCTGCCCGGCGGCCCTGATGCGCGGCATCCGGATACTCAACACGGCGCAAGAGGGGGCGGCATGAGCACCGCGGGCGGGCTGTCCCCGCAGGAAACGGTGGAGCGGGCGCTGGCCGCGGCCAAGTCAGGCGACTGCGTGGTCCTGGCCGAGGAGACCACCACCGCCAACCTGCGCTGGGCGGGCAACACCCTGACGACCAACGGCGTGGCCAACTCCCGCCAGCTCACCGTCATCGCGATCGACCGGCGCGCGGACGGCGCCGCGGCCGGCGTGGTGTCCCGGTCCGGCATCCGCGCCGACCAGATCGAGGACGTGGTGCGTGAGGCCGAGCACGCGGCCGCCGAGAGCGCCCCCGCCGAGGACGCGGCCGAGCTGGTGGGACCGGGTGATGGCAGCCCGTTCGGCTCTGATCAGCGCGCACCGGCCTGGGACAATGAGTCTGCGCGGACCGAGATCGGGGTGCTGCGGGACTTCGCCGCGGCGCTCGGCGAGACGCTGCGCGCGGCGCAGGCGGCCGACCGCAAGCTCTACGGGTTCGCCGAGCATCAGGTCGAGAGCACCTTTCTCGGCACCTCGACGGGGCTGCGGCGGCGGTACGACCAGCCGACCGGGCGGATCGAGCTGAACGCGAAATCCGCGGACATGGCCCGCTCGGCCTGGGCCGGCACGGCCACCCGCGACTTCACCGACGTGGACATCGCCGCCATGGATGCCGGGCTGGCGCAGCGGCTGGACTGGGCCCGGCGCAGCGTCGAGCTGCCTGCCGGGCGGTACGAGACGCTGCTGCCACCCACCGCCGTCTCCGACCTGCTCATCTACTTGTACTGGTCCGCCGGGGCCAAGGACGCGGCCGACGGGCGGACCGTGTTCAGCAAGCCCGGCGGCGGCACCCGGATCGGCGAGCGGCTCTCGAGCCAGCCGGTCACGCTGTCCAGCGACCCGTACGCACCCGGGATGGAATGCGCGCCGTTCGTGACCGCGCACGCGTCCGGGGCCGATTCCTCGGTGTTCGACAACGGCCTCCCGCTGGGGAGGACACCCTGGATCAGCGACGGCTCGCTGGCCGCCCTCATTTCCTCCCGCCACTCGGCCGCCGTCGCCGGGGTACCTGTCACCCCGGGGATCGACAACCTGAGCTTCGCCACCTCCGCGGCGGACACCCCGGCGCTGGAGCAGATGATCGCCTCCACCGAGCGGGCGCTCCTGCTCACCTGCCTGTGGTACATCCGTGAGGTCGACCCGCAGACGCTGCTGCTCACCGGGCTCACCCGGGACGGGGTCTACCTGGTCGAGAACGGCGAGGTGACCGGGGCGGTGAACAACTTCAGGTTCAACGAGTCGCCGGTGGGCATGCTCGGCCGGCTGCTCGAGGTAGGGGCGACCGAGCCAACGCTGCCGCGGGAATGGGGCGACTACTTCAACCGGGCCGCGATGCCCCCGGTGCGGGTCGAGGGCTTCAACATGTCATCGGTGAGCCAGGCCAGCTAGCCGGCCGGAGCAACGCCGCGACGCGACGCCGCGGACACGGGCCTTTCGCGGATGCCGGCCCGGTCACGAGTGCCCCACACCGGGGCATACGGTGGAAGCGTGAGGATGGATCATTCGAGCCGGGGCGACTCGGTTCACCTGGTAACGCAGGCACGCCGTTCGCTGTCGGACGATATCGCCTACCGTCAGCGACGCTACCTGGTGATGATGGGGATCCGCGCGGTCTGCTTCTTCGTAGCCGTGATCCTGTACGTCAATCACTTCGGCTGGCTGGCCGCGATACCGGCGGTCGGCGCCATCTTCATTCCCTATTTCGCCGTGGTGTTCGCCAACGGCGGCCGGGAGCCGGACAACACCCGCGGCTTCATGGAGTACCGGCCGAACGTGCCCGCCACCCGCGACCCGGGTACGCCGCCACAAGCCAACCGGGGAAACGGCCCGCAGGCCGTCCCGCCCGGCAGTAACGAAAACTAATCTGGACGGCGATTGGGGCTGCTCAGGCCTCGTCCCGAGATCTGGTTGTAATTGGGTCTTGACACACTGGGGGGTGTTTCCGTGTACGATTCATATCGATGCTCTGGTCCCCCGTCGGAGCATCACTGCCGGCGTTCCGGGCCCCCGTCGGAACGCCGATGATCGCGACGCCGGGTGGTTTGCCCCCGTAGCCACC
>JBAPYC010000369.1:0-1743 GCA_049284535.1 Streptosporangiaceae bacterium | reverse complement strand
TGACGACCACCTTCCGGTGCCCGCAGACGATCTGCGATGTCGCCCGGACCTTCGTGTCGAAGAACCCCAGCCAGTTCAGCAAGCCGATGCGATCCGCGCACCAAGATCCCGGGCCGCCCATCACGGTCACTCTGGCCGACGACCCGGCCGGCGCGCTGGCCTCCTACCTCGACGATCTGTCCACTGCTGTCGCAGGCGGCAGCGTTCCGAGCGGCCGCGACGGCACGGTCAGCGTCCACGTTCTCGGGCGCTACCGGTTTGAGCACGATGTCCTCCCCCAGCACCCACTGGTAAACCTGCACGTCACGTTCCGCACCGTGCACGGGTCCAAGGGGCTCGAGGCCGACTACATCGTGATTCCCGGCATGACCACCGGCACGTACGGGTTCCCGAGCACCATCGCCGACGACCCCGTGCTCGACTTGGCTATGCCCGCACCCGAATCTTTCCCGCACGGCGAGGAACGCCGTCTTTTCTACGTGGCATTGACCCGGGCGCGCCGGGCGGTCTTGCTGATTACCCACCCGGGACGAATGTCCCCGTTCGTCATCGAGCTCCTTAAAGACCCCCACGTGAGCGTCACAGGCAGCAGCGGCGTCCCCGTTGAGATCTGCCCGGGGTGTGGTCAGGGGACGCTGATCGAACGAAACGGCAAGTTCGGGCCGTTTCTGGGCTGCTCCACTTTCCCGGTCTGTAGGTACACACGCAAGGTGCAGGAGCGGGCACCAGGCACCGGTTCGGCCGCTCGAAGACGGCACTGACCTCGGCGGCTGGCTGGTTATGCGGTGATGGCGCCTCCGCGGCCGGTACGACCTTCGGGAGTGGCGACGAGTTCGACGCTGGTGCCGCCGCGCGTCTGCTCGCCAAGGACACTGGCTACCGCGCCGGTCAGCCCGGCAACGAGCCGTGCCGCGATCTCGTTTCCGTCGGGCCGGGTCAGGGCCGCCTCGCGGATGCCGAACGTGATCGCCGGCGCGGCCTCATCGACAGCCCTTCCGCCAATGCCCCAGCGTCCCTGCGGTATGCCGTCGAGATGGACGACCACGATCTCGCGAGCCCACTCGCCGTACACCTGTACAACTGCATCGGTCAGGGCGGTGATCAGTGCCGGCTCGTGGCCGGCGAGTTGCGTCTCGGGCACGCGTGCCGTCAGATGTGGCATAGTCAAAACCTCTGTTTGTTTCCAAAAAGGATTTGATTGCAAAGGTAACAGGCCGACGAGATGAGCGCCAGCGACGAAATGACGACGGCCCAGGCAGTCCGGTCGATGCTGCTCCTGATGCCGCGGCTGGTCGGACGGGCAAAGCGGCTGCCAATCCCGGCCGCCTTGCGCGGACTGGACCTCGCTCCCCGGCACCTCGCCCTGCTGGCTTACCTGCAGTACGACGGGCCGCTGACGGTAAGCCAGCTGGCCGACCGGCTGGAAGTGGCGCCCACCACCGTCAGCCTCATGGTCGGCGACCTATCCCGCCACGGCGTCCTGACCCGGGATGAGGACGACGCGGACCGGCGACGCAGAATCATTGCGATCGCGCCGGACTACGCCGCCCCGATCACGCAGTGGCTTTCCGGCAGCGCCGCCGCCTGGACCGAGGTGCTGGAAGCGCTTACACCCGCGCAGCGGGCGACGATCGTGGCCACGATGCGCGCCTACGAGGCCGCCCTGGAGAAAAGCGCCGCGGCGGCCGATGTCCCGGGTGATGCACCGAGTTAGGCGGCAAAGACGTTGGCCTGACGCCCGGG
>JBAPYC010000368.1:0-5512 GCA_049284535.1 Streptosporangiaceae bacterium | reverse complement strand
CCTGACCGACGTCACCTATTCGGGCGCCACCACCGGCGACGTGCTGCAGGCCCGCGCCGACGGCTGGCCCGCCCAGGTCGACGCGGTGACCGCCGGCACGACCCTGGTGACCATCACCTGCGGCGGCAACGACATCGGGTACCTGCCCCGGCTCACGCTGGCCAGCCTGCCGCGCCCGCTGCCGGCGCTGCCGCCCGTCCGGCGGCGAGTTGACTCCTTCGCCGATCCGCGCCTGACCGACGAGCGCTTCGACGCGCTGCGCGAGAACCTGGCCGCGATCGCGGCCGAGGTGCGGCGGCGTGCGCCCGGCTGCCGCCTGGTCTTCGTGGACTACCTCACCATCGTGCCGCCAAATCCGGCGGGCAGTGCCCCGGCCGGCGGTGCTCCCGCCATCCCGACCGGAGCACTGCCGGCCGACGTGGCCGAATGGGGTCGCCAGGTGTCCCGCAGGCTGGCCGAGGTCACGCAGACCGCCGCCGCGGACGCCGGGTGCGACTACGCCCCGGCCTCGGCGGCCAGCGCCGGTCATCACGCGTGGGCGGCGGTCCCGTGGACGCGGAGGTTCCACCTGTCGCTGCGCGGCGGGGCGCCTTACCACCCGAACGCGGCTGGCATGAGCGCCGTCGCCGACCTGGTCCAGAGCATCCTCGGGCAGACGGGGTTATCTGCATTCCGCGGAAGCCAGAAGATAGGGTGACGGTATGCCTGACCCCAGCCCCGAGCCCGCCCGGCTGGCCGGTGCTGGCGACCTTGACCTGAAGTTGCTGTTCGGCGAGCTGGTCCGGCTGGAGACCGAGCTGTGGAGCGCGGTGGAGACGCGGTTGCGGTCCGATCATGGGATCGTCCTGCCGACCTTTGAGTTCCTGCAGGTGATCTCGCGGCAGCCGCGGTGCCGGGTGCACGACATCGCCACCGAGCTGAGCATCACGGTCGGCGGGACGTCGAAGATCGTGGACCGGATGGAGGCGGCTGGGCTGTGCGCGCGGCGGGCCAACCCGGGGGACCGGCGGTCGTCGATCATCTCGCTGACCCCGGCGGGCAGGCGGATGCTGGCCAGGGCCGCGGTGACCGTGGACGACGAGCTGCGCCTGCGGCTGGGGCAGCTGCCGGCCCGGTCGCTGGCCCAGCTGACCCGGACGCTGACCCGGCTGCGCGCCACGATGCGCGCGGCCGGCGACGCCGAGCAGACGGCCTAGCCGCGCGCCACGGCCACCCTGCCGTGTCGCTCAGTCCAGCTGGCAACCGGCCGAACGGGCGGGGTTATCCGCCCCGGTCCGGTTCGGGCGTCAGCCAGCCGAACCACTCCTGGGTGGCCGGCCGGACCACGTTGGCCAGGCAGCCCACGCCCTCGATGTCAATCCGCACCTCGTCACCCGGCTGGAGGGTGAAGCTCAGCTCCGGGACCAGCCCGGTCCCGGTCGACAGCAGCACGCCGTACGGGAAGCTGGCGTACCGGAACAAGTACCCGACCAGCTCATCCAGGTCCCGGTGCAGCCGCGCCGTTGACGTCTCGCCCTGCCAGGCGATCTCGGTGCCACGCCGGACTGAGGCAGATATCCGCAACGCGGCCAGGCCCGGCAGCTCCCAGACGGGAGTGATCCCCGGCCCGACCGAACACGCTCCGGTGTAGACCTTCGCCTGCGGCAGGTACAGCGGATTCTGCCCCTCGATCGAGCGGGATGATACGTCGTCGCAGATGGTCACGCCGACGATCTCGGCGCGCGAATTGCAGACCAGGGCGAGCTCGGGCTCGGGCACGTTGATCGCGGAGTCCAGCCTGATCCCGATGGGCTCGTCCGGGCCGCACAGGCGCCAGGCCGGGCTCTTGAAGAAGACTTCTGGCCGTTCGGCTTCATAGACCCGGGCATAGACGTCGGCGACGTCGCTTTCCTCCTGGCGGGCGGCGCTGGAGCGCTCGTAGGTGACACCGCAGGCCCACACCTCGGTCAGGCCGTCGGCCGGCGGGAGCAGCCGGAACACGCCGCCGTCCGGTTCCTGGGGCGGCGGCGCGGTAGCGGTGACCTCCCGGAGCCGGCTCAGCGGGAGGGTGAGCAGCTCGGCCATGGTGGTCACGGGCAGCGGGCGCAGGCCGGTCCCGTCCTGGACGGCGACCCGGGCGCCGGAAGGCCCGGCGTACCTGACGATCTGCACTCAGCGCGCCGGACGGAGCTCGCCCGAGGTCCGGTCGGCCTGGACCAGGGCGGCGGTCATCATGTCCGCGGCCTGCCCGGCGGCGTCCAGCGCCTCGACCGCCTCGCGGACCCAGAAATCGGGATTGCGGCCTGGCCCCGGCGCGATCTGGCGCTCCTCCCGCCGGACGACCAGGATCCGGGCGAGCTGCTCGCACAGCCGGGGCAGGTCGCTGCCCAATCGCTCCAGGCCCGCGATGATCTCGCGCACGTCCTCCAGGCTCGCGAAGTCGGGGCTGCCGGAGGTCAGGTCGTTCAGCGCGCGCACGGCATCGGTCGCCTGCGCGGCGATTTCCCGGGCGGTCATCGTGCTGGCCGCTTCGCTGGCACGATCGTCTCCGGCTCTTGGTCGGCCCTGGGACAGCGCGGCGAACTCGGCGTCTTCCGCGGAGCCGTAGGGGCGAACCCGTTTGGGCATTTCTCTCCAGGGGGCTAACTCGGGGGTGCAGGCCAGGCCGGGGCCCGCCTGTACGATACCTGGTTACCCCGCCCATCCACCGTTACGCCCAAACGCGCACCCGGATCAGCACTTGCGCAGCTGAGACTCGGCTCGTGGTGAACAAGGCGCCGGCCAGGCCCTGGTCCTCGCGCCTGGCACCGTTCGTGATCGCGATCGACGCGGTTGGCAGGGCGGCCGATTCCGCGACAACGGGCCGTATGCTGCCACGTCATAAGCCGCGTAATATGTTACGGGGAATATAGTTCTATGGAAGATTTGGTAACGTGATCGCGGCGTGGTACGACCGTCAGGGGAGCCCAGCTGAGGTGCTGCGGGTGGGCGAGCTGCCCACCGCCACGCCCGGGCCCGGTGAGGTGCGGGTGCGCCTGACCGTATCCGGCGTGAATCCGGGCGACGTGAAGAAGCGGCAGGCATGGCTCGGGTCTGACATGGCCTTTCCCCGGATCGTCCCGCACAGCGACGGCGCCGGGACCATCGAGGCCGTCGGCCCGGGCGTGGACCCGGCACGGGCCGGCGAGCGGGTGTGGGTCTACGGCGCCCAGTCCTACCGGCCGTTCGGGACGGCGGCGCAGAGCACGGTGGTTCCCGCCGCGCTGGCACCGGCCCGCCCGGCCGGGGTCAGCGAAGAGGCAGGCGCGTGCCTGGGCATTCCCGGGATTACCGCGCACCGGGCGGTCTTCGCCGACGGGCCGGTCTCCGGCCAGACCGTGCTGGTGCACGGGGTCCGCGGCGCGGTGGGCTCGCTGGCCGCCCAGCTGGCCCGGTGGGCGGGGGCAACCGTGATCGGGACCGTCCGCACCGGTGCCGAGGTGGCACAGGTGAACGCCGGAACCGCCGATCACGTGGTCCCGCTGGAGTCCGGCGCGGCCGCGGCCATCCGCCGGATCGCCCCGGGCGGGGTCGACCGCATCGTCGAGGTAGCGCTGGCGGCCCATGCCGACCTGGACGCCGAGGTCGTCCGGAACGGCGCCGTCGTGGCCGCCTACGCCAGCGACGCCGCCCGGCCTGAGCTGCCGTTCTGGCCGCTGCTGTTCGCCAACGTGACCATCCGCCTGCTCGGTAGCGACGACTTCCCGCCGGAGGCCAAGGATGCGGCGGCCCGCGACCTGACCAGGGCCGTCGCGCAGCAGGCACTGTCGGTCCCGGTTGCCGAGGTCATCCCGCTCGAGCAGATCGCCGCCGCGCACGAGCTCGTGGAGTCCGGGACCGCCCGGGGCCGCGTTCTGGTCGCGATCCCCTAATGCAGAACAGGCTGGGGTGCAGGAGCGGCCAAAGCGCAGGATCGGCCAAAGTGCAGAATCGGCCCGAGCGCAGGCCCGGCCGGCCGCTTCGGCGGCGGCTGCTACGGTGGCGTTGATGAGCGCTGATCCGAGCCGCGGGACCGCCGCGGTGCCGGGCCTGACGCGAAGCAACCCGCATGGCCCGGGCATCACCCGCGCGGCGGCAGTCCGCGGCTTCCGCTATTGCGATCCGTCCGGCGCGGAGCTGAGGGACGCCGGGACATTGCAGCGTGTCGCCGCGCTGGCGATCCCGCCCGGCTGGACCGACGTCTGGATCTCACCCGACCCGCTCGGCCACATCCAGGCCATCGGCACCGATCGCCGGGGCCGGACCCAGTACCGCTACCACGAGCTGTGGCGCGAGCAGCGTGACGCCCAGAAGTTCACGCACATGCTCCGGTTCGCGGCCGCCTTGCCCGTGCTGCGCACAGCCACGATGCACGACCTCCAAGGCCGCGACCTCGGCCACGATCAGGTGGCGGCCGGCGCGGTCCGGCTGCTCGACCTGGGACTGTTCCGCATCGGTGGCGAGCGCTACGCCGAGCTCGATCACCACTACGGTGCCACCACCTTGCGCAAGCAGGACGTCAGGATGACGCGTGACGGCATCGTGTTCGATTACATCGCCAAGGAGGGCAAGCGCCGGACCATCACCGTCACCGACCCGGCGGTCCGGCCGACCGTGCGGGCCCTGGTCCACAGCGACAGCAGTGCGGAGACGCTGTTCTGCTGGCGTGACAGCGGTATCTGGCGGCCGCTGCGCTCGCACGAGGTGAGCAGCTACATCGTGACCCGGGCGGGCGGCCACTTCACCGCCAAGGAGTTCCGTACCTGGAACGCCACCGTGCTGATGGCGCTGCTGCTGGCCGCCGCCCCGCCGGCGCCAACCGAGCCGCGCCGCCGCAGCGCCGTCGCCGCCGCGGTCCGCGAGGTGGCCGAATGGCTGGGCGACACCCCGGCGGTGGCCCGCGCGTCCTACATCGACCCCCGCCTGATCGCCCGGTACTCCTCCGACGGTGAGCTGCCCGCTGTTCCGGCGCTGCCCGCGGTGCTCCCGGCCGCTCCGGAGGCCGAGGCCGCGGTGGCCGCGCTGCTCGCGGCCGCCAGCTGACCGGCTGCCGCCCGCGGGCCTGTCATCGCCCCGGAGCGCTAGTGCGCCGGGAGCGCTAGTGCCCGGGAGAGGGCGCCGGGACGGTCGGCAGGTGCCCGTCCTGAGCCAGCAGCGCCAGCAGCGTGGCCGCGTCGGTCCACGACAGCGGGGCGGTGCTGGCGGGCTGCCCGGTGGAACTGACCTGCTCGGGCAGTGAGCCCAGCGCCGTCCGGTGCGCCGCCAGCCAGTCCAGCAGCGCCGAGGCCGCGCCGTGCTGCCCGGTCGCGGCGTCGAACACCGCGAAGAACGCCGTTTCCGCGGTCCAGGCCACACCGGGTGTACCGGTCCAGGCCTGGCCAGGCTGCAGGCCCCCGCCCGGGAGGGTAAGCACCTGCTGCGCGGACCGCGCCGCCTGCCGCACCGCGAGGCTGGGCGCGGCGAACGGCGGGCCGAGGAACGTGACGGCCGCGTCGGCGCCCGAGCCGGCCTCGGG
>JBAPYC010000367.1:0-7361 GCA_049284535.1 Streptosporangiaceae bacterium | reverse complement strand
GGCCGTGGCTCAGCGGGACCTAGGCCGGCTTAGCCGGGGCCGCGGTGGTCAGGCCGCGCCGGGCCGCCTCGACGGCGGCGGCGCTGCGGGTAGGCGCGTCGAGCTTGGCCAGGACGGCCGACACATGGTGGTCGACGGTCTTAACCGAGATGAACAGCCGCCCGGCGATCTCGGCGTTGGTGTGACCAGCGCAGATCAGGTCCAGGACCTCACGTTCACGCGGAGTCAGGCCGGCCGGATGGCTGCGGGTGGCAGCCCGGGGACCAAGCGGGATAGAGCGGATACCCGCTGTGCGCATCTGCTGGCGAGCGAGCCGGGTTGCCGCGGTGGCGCTCAGCTGCTGGAACGCGGCCAGGGCCTGGTGCAGCGATTCCTCGCTGCCTGCATCGCAGCGGGCCAGGGCGCCCTCATGCGGGCAGCCGAGCTGGTCCCAGGCCTGCGCGGCCGCCTCGTGCTGGGCGTGCAGCTGGCCGTCGTACGGGCCGGCCACACTTCCTTGCGGCGGGCGGTCTGAGCCGGTGCGGCGAAGCCAGACCGCGACCTCCCCGCGTTCCCAGGCATCGCACGGGCCGCATACGTCATCGGCCAGCTCGGCCTCGTGCCGGGCCTGCTCCTGGTCCGCCCGCAGCCAGCAGGCCTCGGCGCGGGCCAGCCGGGCCGGCACGATCCACTGCGGCTGACCTGTTAGCCCGGCCGTAGCGGCCGCCTCGTCCAGGTACTTCCAGGCATCAGGCTCCTCGCGGCGGGCTCCGATCAGGCCGAGCAGGGTTACCGCCGGCAGCCGGTTCAGTGGCGACGGTCCAGCCATGGCCAGCAAGTCGCGGCTCAGCCGGACCGCCTCGTCCCAGCAGCCGGCTCGCTCCAGGCCCCTGATCCGCGCGCCACGCAGATAGCCCGCACCGCTGGTCAGGTCGTGCTCGTCGCAGTAGGCGAGCCCTTCGGCGAAACACTCCTCGCCCGCGGCGAACTGGCGCAGCCGGACATGCAGGTCATACATGTTGCCGTAGGCCCTGCTGGCCTGATCCTGCAGGCCATGGCTCAGCGCGATATCCAGGGAGCTGCGCAGGTATCCCGTCCACTCCCCGTCACCTTGGAGGGCGATGGTACAACCCAGGGTGTTCAGGGCGTCGGCGAGTACATCGAAGGTACCGAGCGGCTCGGCGAGCTGCTGCGCGCGCCGCGCCAGGGCGATCGCCTCGTCGTGGGCGTACGCCACCATCCGGTGGGAGGCAAGGTAGGCGTAAGCGCGGGCCAGCTCGGCGCTGGGTCCCAGCGGCACCAGGATCGTGATCGCATCGCTGATCATCGCCTCCGTCTGCTGCCCCAGGCAGAGCTGGCCCAGCGAGCAGGCCTGCCGGAGCAGGGCATCGGCCTCCCGCAGCGGTTCTCCTACCGACCGCCACAAGGCCAGCGCGGCCTGGCTGGCGTCGACGGACTCCCGGCTGCGGTCGAGCAGCGCCAGCTCATCGGCCAGCTCGTCGTACAGGGCCGCGGCTAGCGCCGGGTCCTGGACCGGATCCGCCCCGGCGACGCGCAAGGCACGCTCGTATTGCGCGACGGCCTCGCGGTGTGAGGACAGCGCCGCGGCCCGGCGAGCCGCGCGGGGGGCGTGCCGCATGACCAGGGCGATGTCGCCGGCCGCGTCGGCGTGGAACGCGAGCTGGGCGTCGTCGGAGTCGCCCAGGCCGGTCAGGGCCCGCAGGATCCTGGCGTGCAGCTCGGTACGCCGGTGGCCGGGCACGGACTGCTCCACTGCCAGGCGGGCGATCTCGTGGCGGAACCTCAGCCGGGTGCCGTCCTCGCCCAGCAACCCTGAGGCCAGCAGCTCGTCGATGTCCGGCGGCGCGCAGTCCGCGGCCAGCTGGAGCAGCCTGGGCTCCACCCGGGTCCCGATCAGGGCGGCGACCTGCAGGACGTGCCGGGATGCGGTGCTGATCCGGGCCGCCCGGGCCAGCACCGCGTCCCGGGCTGTGGGCGGAACCTCGCTCAGGCCAGAGCGCACCACCTCGGTGACGTAGAAGGGGTTGCCGCCGGTCAGCCGGCACAACGCGGCCGCCTCCAGCTCGGTGCCGCCCGCCAGGATCCGGACGGCGGCCGCGGACAGCGGAGACAGCGTCACCCGCCGGGCGGCCCGGGACGAGGCCAGATCCCCCAGTGCCAGCCGCAGCGGGTCCCCGGCGGCCAGGCTGTCGTCGCGATACGTGACGACCAGCAGGACCGGCGCGTTCCTGAGCCGGCGGCCAACGAAGCGCAGCAGGTCCATGGTGGCCTCATCGGCCCAGTGGACGTCCTCGACGACGATCACGGTGAGGTCGCCAGGGGCGCCGGCAGCGAGCTGGCGCAGCAGCGCGGTGAACAAGGCCTCACGGCCGGACTCGGTCTGGCTCAGCCGTTGCAGCTCGCCCCCCAGCTGCACGGCCAGGTCGAAGAGCGGCCCGAGCGGGCGCGGCGTGAACAGTCCGTCGCAGGCGCTCCAGCACCAGCGGGCTTCGGGTACCTCGTGCTCGAGCCGCTCGACCAGGGCCGACTTGCCCACCCCGGCTTCGCCGGCCACCAGCACGAGGCGTCCGGCCCCGCCGCGTGCCTCGGCCGCGTAATCGAGCAGCGAGGCCAGGTGAGGCTCCCGTTCCAGCAAGTGCACATGCCCATTATCAGCGCGATCAGGGCTGATTTGTAAGGCGCGGCCGTCCAGTGGGCCAGGTGTTCCGTCGGTCATGGCCTCGTTCGGGGCTCTTTTGCGGCCAGGACACCGCGGAGCCGGGTGAGCACGTGGAGCAGGCCGGCGTCGAAGCCGTCGAAGGCATCCTCTGGCAAGCCGGCGAACAGCTGGCGCGCGAGCCGGCGGTGACCATCAAGGAGCCCCTGGGCGGTAGCGCGTCCCCGCTCGGTGAAGGTGACCAGTGTCGCGCGGCGGTCGGAGGGATGCGGCTCGCGGGTCACGAACCCCGTGGCCACCAGGCCGTCGACCAAAGCAGTGATGTTGCGCGGCGTGACGTTCAAGTCAGCGGCCAGCGTGCGCTGGGTGCACGGTCCGCGCTGCTGAAGCTGCCAGAGGAGGTGCGCCCGGGACTCGGTCAGGCCCTCGCGGGCGAGACTGTCAGTCATGTCCCGGCCGAGCAGCACCGTCAGCTCAAGGACCCGGTCGAGAGCTGCCTCCCACCGCTCGGCGCGCATATAGTTACACTAGCACATAATGAATATCATTCACTTTCTGCATGGCCGAGCCCCCGGTCCGCCGACGTGCCGAGCCACCGGAGAGACGGGAGACCACCATGACCTCGCAGACCACCTCGCCCGCCGCGAACGTCGAGCTAGTGCGCGCCGGATTCCAGGCGTTCAACGCCGGTGATGCCGACGGGTGCCTGGCCCTCGCCACCCCGGACTTCATCATCAACCTGGCGGAACTGCCCGAACCCCAGCACGGACGCGAGGTGTGGCGGCAAGGTTTCGAGATGATGAAGCATGCCTTCCCCGACCTTCAGGCGCACATCGAAGACATCTTCGCCGCCCAGGACAAGGTCGCCGTCCGGCTGCGGTTCCGCGGCACCCACTCCGGCGAGTTCCTGGGCTTCGGCGCGACCGGCCGCACCGTCGAGTACGTCAGCCACGAGTTCTACCGTATCGCCGACGGGCTCATCGCCGAAGAATGGATCTGCTCGGACATGGCCACCCTGCTCCGCCAGCTCAGCTGACTATCCCACGGGCAACGTTGCCGGTCACGGCACTAGTCGAACTCGGTGGGCAGGGCGGGGTCGCGGTGGTGGGCCAGGGCCCGCTCGATCTGGTGGGGAAGCACGCGGCCGGTTGACAGCGGGGGCAGGGCGGCGACGCCGAACCAGCCGACGTCCAGGGTCTCGAGCTTGTCGGGTGCCTGGGCCGGCCGTCCGTCCGGCCCGTCGGCCCGGCACAGGAAGAACATCTTCCAGGTGTGCACCGGCAGCCGCGGCAGGTGCCCCTGCCGGTCGCGATCCCAGCAGGCCACGAGCTTGATCGCCGAGCTGTGGTAGCCGGTCTCCTCGAGGATCTCGCGGGTTACCGCGACCGAGGGCGTGTCCCCCGGGTCGGCCCAGCCGCCGGGCAGCGACCACAAGCCGTCGGTCTTCTCGCGCATCAGCAGCACGCGCTCGCGGTCGTCGAAAACCACGCCGCGGACCTCGATCTTGGGCGTGGCATAGCCGGAATCGCGGCCCAGCTCGATGGCGAGCTCTTCGGCCGGGCGATTGGCGAGCACCGCGAGGAGTTCGGCGGCCAGGGCGCGCAGCTGGCGGTAGCGGTCCAGGTCGAAGTCGTTGGCGCCGAAGGTCAGCCCGTCCTGGGCCAGCGCGCCCACCTTGATGGCGATCCGGCGGACCGTGTCCGCGGCTGTCGTGTTCACCTCGTCAGTATGGCCGGGGCTGGTTAACGGCGTGCGACGTCAGCGGCCCTGGAAGGTGGCCTTGCGCGGCCCGTGCTCGAGCAGGGAGGTGATGCCCGCTTCCAGGTCCTGGGTCACGAAAACCTGGCCGGTCTCGCGGGGCGTGATCGCGTCGGCCGCGGCCACGCCGTGGTCGCGAGCCACCAGCAGCAGCCGCTTGCCGATCGCGGTCGCGGCGGTCGGGCCCGCGGCCAGCCTGGCGGCGAACTCGCGCGCCCGGCCGAGCAGTTCGTCTCCGGGCAGGACGCGGTTGACCACGCCCCACTGGTGCATCTCGGCGGCCGGGTACACGTCCCCGGTCATGACCAGCTCCGCGGCCCGCGCGACTCCGGCCCGGGCAACCAGCCGCTGGGTTCCGCCGCCGCCGGGAGTCAGCCCCACCGTGGCCTCGACCAGGCCAAACGACGCGCCTTCGGCCGCCCACATCAGGTCACAGCCCAGACTGAGCTCGAAGCCGATGGTCAGGTTCAGGGCATGCACCACGGCCAGTGTGGGCACCGGCAGCCCCTCCAGCGACTGCACGATGGCCAGGAACCGGGCCATCAGGTGCGCGCCGGCCGCCGTGCTCAGGCCCTGGAACTCGTGCACGTCCACGCCGCCGCAGAACACCTTGCCCTCGGCCCGCAGCAGCACCGCGCGCGCCTGGCCCGCCCGGGCCAGCACGCCGATCTCGCTGATCGCGCTCTCCAGGTCGCCGACGAGCTCGTTGTCGAACAAGTTGAGCGGGGGCGCGGCGATGACCAGTTCGGCCACGTCGCCGGATCGTTCGGTGTACGCCTTGGCCACGTCTGGGCTCCTATCTGCGGTCTGGATGGCCCGCTGAGCGGGAGCGTTAACGCAGCCCGTTCGGCCTGATGGTGTTGTTTGCGCGGGTCCGGGGTGTCCTGCCGCTCCGTGTTCTCCTGGGGGCCGGGTGAGGCGGCAGCAGCAAGCCCGGATCCGAACCGGACCGCTGGATCGCCATGAAATTGGACCTTATCAGCACCCCACTTCGGCCTTACGGTCGCCACATAAGCAGGTTCACCGTAGGAGGAAACGCAATGGCCACTATTAAGCCCGACCAGCGCCGGGATGGCACGTCCAGTGCCGCGAGCAGTTCGCCCGTGGCACCCCCGGCAGGACAGTACGAGATCGACGCCAGCCGCTCGGCTGTCACGTTCAGGACCCGTCACCTGTTCGGGCTCGCGCCGGTTCGCGGCAGCTTCGCGATACGGGCCGGGTCAATTGAGGTCGCCGCACCAGTAACGGAATCGCGCGTCTACGTAGAGATCGAGGCGGCGAGCTTTCATACCGGCAACCCACTGCGGGACGGCGCCGTCCGGTCGCCGCGGCTCCTGGATGCCGGGCAGTACCCGGTGCTGGTGTTCACGTCCGGACGCGCGGACGGCCCGGCGCTGCCCGGCACGCTGACCGTACGAGATGTCACCGTGCCGGTCAGCCTGCTGGTTGAGCAGACCACCATCTCGCCGGACTCGTTCACGGCCCGCGGCACGGTGCGGATCGACCGGGCGCAGTTCGGGGTGACCGCTTACCGGGGGCTGGCCAGCCGCTACCTCGACATGACGGTGGAGGTCCGGGCCGTACCCAGGTGACCGGCGGATCTGGCGGATCTGGCGGATCTGGCGGCTCCGGCTGGGCGATTCTGGGCTCAGCTGCCGTCGATGGCGGTGCGGATGAGGTCGGTGACCTCCTTGGGGTGGGACAGCATAACCAGGTGGGAGGACTCGATCTCGATGGTGGTCATGCCGGCGCGCTTGTAGCCGAACCGCTCGACCTCGGGGTTGATGGTGTGGTCGTTGATGGCGACGGAAGCCCAGGCTGGCTTGGTCTTCCAGGCCGCGGCGGTGGCCTTCTCGGTGAAGGCCACACCGGCCAGGGGACGCTGCCCGACGGCCAGGACCTTGGCCAGGTCGGGGTCGACGTCGGCGGCGAAGATGCCGGGGAACTTGGCCACGTCGACGTAGACGTCGGTGCCTTGCTCGTTAGAGCCCTCAATCGGGAAGCTCCGGTAGACCAGGCCGGCGGCGAGTGGCGAATCGGGGAAGCGGCCCTGCAGCTCGCCGAGGCTCTCGCCGACCTCCAGTACGTATGCGGACAGGTAGACCAGGGCCCGGACGTTGGGCTCGACCCCGGCCACGGTGATGACGGCGCCGCCGTAGGAGTGGCCGACCAGGACGACCGGGCCGTCGATCTGGCGGATGACGGAGGCGACATAGGCGGCGTCGCCAAGCAGGCTCCGGTTCGGTACCCGCGGGGACGACTACGGGCAGGCCGTCGGCGAGCAGTTCGGGGACGATGGCGGCGTAGCTGGCCGCGTCGGCGAAGGCGCCGTGGACCAGGACCACGGTGGGCTTCGTGTCAGGCATGGTGATGCTTCCTCTACTTGCTGCCGTGCAGGGCGGTGTGCAGGAACTCCCCGCCCTGGGCGGTGGCGGCTATGGCGCCGTGGGTGTCGCGCAGGGCGTTGACCATGACGAAGTCGTGGATCATGCCGCCGTAGCGAACCGCGGTGACCGGGACGCCAGCGGACCGGAGCTTGGCGGCGTAGGCTTCGCCTTCGTCTCGCAGCGGGTCGGCCTCACCGACGATGATCATCGCGGGCGGCAGGCCGGTCAGCTCGTCGAGACTGGCGCGCAGGGGCGAGGCGGTGATCTGGGCGCGGGCGGCCGGGTCGGTGGTGTACTGGTCCCAGTACCACTGCATGCCCTTGAGGGTCAGCCAGTAATGGGTGGCGAACTGCTGGTAGGACCCGGTGTCGAAGCTGGCGTTGGTGACTGGGTAGTACAGCAGTTGGGCTGCGATCTGCGGACCGCTGCGCTGCTTGGCCATGATCGTGATCGCCGTGGTCATGTTGCCGCCGACAGAGTCTCCCGCGACCGCGATCCGGCCCGGATCCAGCTGCTGCTCGCCGCCGTGCCCGGCGATCCAATCCAGGACCGCGTAGATC
>JBAPYC010000366.1:0-8158 GCA_049284535.1 Streptosporangiaceae bacterium | reverse complement strand
GCCGAGGCCCTGGCCGGCACGGTCGGCGCCCTGGCCGCGGCGGGCGTGAACGGGCGGTTCAACTTCCTGCTGACCGACGGGCAGGTCATCGCGGCCACGGCCGCCGGGGACACCTTGTGGTACCGGCCCGCCGGGCCGTCGGGTCCCGGGATGGTCGTGGCCTCCGAGCCGGACGGCGAACCCGGCTGGATCGAGGTCCCGGACCACTCGGTCCTCACCGCCACCGCGCAGGAGGTGACGCTGACGCCCCTGGGCACCGCTGCCCCGCAGACGCTGACCGAGAACGGAAGGATCACCACCCGATGACATCCCTGGACCGCCGGCTACCGAGCGGATTCATGGCCGAGGCGCTGCGCGCGGACGCGCGCGCCGGGCTGGCGCCGCCCGCCGGCGAGCCGAAGTCGCTGCCGCCCAAGTGGTTCTATGACGCGCAGGGCAGCGCACTGTTCGACAAGATCACCGAACTGCCCGAGTACTACCCGACCCGGGCCGAACGGGAGATCCTGCACGCCCGCGCCGCCGAGATAGCGGAGCTGACCGGCGCGCGGACCCTGATCGAGCTGGGCTCGGGGTCCTCGGACAAGACCCGGGTGCTGCTCAACGCGCTGCGGGCCCGGGGCACGCTGCGCTGCTACGTGCCGGTCGACGTCAGCGAGCCCGCCCTGGTCGCGGCCTCCGATGCCCTGGCGGCCGAGTATCCCGGGCTGGACGTGCGGGCCGTGGTGTCCGACTTCGAGGAGCACCTCGGGCTGCCGGCCGACGGCGACGCTCCCGCTCCCCGACTGGTCGCCTTCCTGGGCAGCACCATCGGGAACCTGCTCCCCGCGCAGCGGATCTCGTTCCTGGCCCGGGTGCGCGCCGGGCTGCGGCGCGGTGATTTCTTCCTGCTCGGCACCGACCTGGTCAAGGACCCGGCCACGCTGGTGGCCGCCTACGACGACGCCGCCGGGATCACCGCCGAATTCAACAAGAACGTGCTCTCGGTGCTGAACGCCGAGCTCGGAGCCGACTTCGACACCGACGCGTTCGAGCACGTGGCGGTGTGGGACGCCGGGGCCGAGTGGATCGAGATGCGGCTGCGCTCGCGGATGGCACAGACGGTACACGTGCCCGGCATCGGGCTGACCGTCGAATTCGCCGACGGTGAGGAGATGCGCACCGAGGTGTCGGCCAAGTTCCGGCGGCAGAGAGTGGCGGAGGAACTGGCTGCGGCCGGGTTCGCGATGAGGTCCTGGTGGACCGACGCGGCGGATCAGTTCGGGCTGTCGCTGTCGGTGCCCGCCTGAGAAGTGCCCGCCTGATGAGTGCCCGCCTGCGTTAGCGCGGCGTCGATGACGGCGGTCGCGGCGGTGGTGAGGACGTCGCGGGCCTGCTCGATGTCCAGGCCACGCACGTCGAAGAGCACGACGAACGCCTCCCAGCCGATGACGACCGCGAGCTGGGAGACGAGCTGGCCGAACCGGTCCGGGGCCAGGCGCGGGCGGACCGGCTCAATGGCCTGCTCGATCCACCGGATGCGCCGGTACCCGCGTTTGGGTCCCGGTTCGGCCGGCGGCGCGTCCACGGTCAGCTTGATCATCTTGCGGCCCAGCGGCAGGGTCTGGGCCATCCCCTCACTGATCGCGGCGATCAGCGCGGCGATGCGGGCCCGCGGGTCGCCTGCGCCCGCGGCGTCGATCGCGTTCTCCACGTCAGGGTTCATGGCGCCGATGGCCGCGTCCAGCAGCAGCTGGTCCAGGGTGGGGAAATAGGTGTAGATCGTCCGCCGGGAGACGTCGGCCGCGGCGGCGATGTCGTTGACCGACGGATCGGCTCCGGCCGTCAGCAGGCGCGACGTCGCCTCCACGATGGCCTTGCGGGTGCGGCGCCGCTGTGCCGCCCGGCCGGCTCCGGACGGCTGATCTGCTCCGGCGGTCTGGCCGGGCCTGGCCACCATTTCCACCATCAGGACCTTTCGCGGGGGTTGACGACGGGACGTGAACGCCTTACTTTACACCTGCGCACTCAATGCACTGATATGCAATTAAAGCTCACTGGTGCAGCGAACGAAGGGGGACCCTCATGTCCGTCATCTTCATCAACCTGTTCGAGGTCCCGGCTGGCCGGGACGAGACGTTCCGCGACATGTGGCAGCAGGTGAACGACTACATGCGAACTCAGCCCGGCTACCAGGGGCACCGGCTACACCGGTCGCTCGCGGAGGACGCGAGGTACCGCTACACCAACGTGGTCAGCTGGGAGTCACCCGAGGCCTGGCGGGCCGCCCACGGCGAGGGCTTCAGGAAGCTCGTCTCGCAGCCTGGATGGCGTGAGTTCCCGAGTACGCCGGCCCTCTACGAGGTCGTGCACGCTGGCGAGCACGCCGCGCCTGCCTTCTCCTGACCACGATCTGCTCCCACAAAGGGGGGATCCGACATGACCACCGCACCAGCGCGCATCGAGACGCGCGACATGCTGCTCATCTACCGCGTGATCCGCCGCGAGATCGGCAGCCTGCCCGGCCTTATCCGCACCACCCGGGACCGGCCCAGGGCGGCCCAGGTGGCGGCGCACGCCAGCGAGATGCTCGACTTCCTGCACACCCACCACACCGGCGAAGATGAGCTGCTGTGGCCCGTGCTCCGTCCCCGCATCACCCTGGACGACGACCTGATCGGCCGCATGGAGGCCCAGCACGGCGAGATCGCCGCGACCGTAGCCGACGTCCGGCGCTGGCTGCCCGGCTGGGCCGCGTCAGCCGACCCTGAGACCGGCGAGAAGATTGCCACCCGCATCGAGTCGGCGATCGGGGTGCTCTCGCTCCACCTGGCCGAGGAAGAGGAACGCATTCTGCCCTTGGCCGCGGAGCATTTCAGCCAGCGGGAATGGGACGCTCTCGGCAAGCACGGATTCGCCGCCATCCCTGGCAAACGCCGCCTGGTAATGCTGGGGCACATCCTGCAGGAGACCGACGAGGCCGAACGCCAGCGGTTCATGCGGCAGATCCCGCCGCCGGCCCGGCTCGCCTACAGCCTCGTCGGACGGCGTCAGTACGCCCGGGAGACCGCCGTCATCCACGGCTAGCCGCCAGGCATCGCGGCAGGCCCAGCGGACGGCCGCCGGGCGCGGCCGTCAGGAACGGCGGGCGGGACCGCCGAGGCGCTCCTGCAGGCACACGGTGACGGTGTCCCCCGCCTGCTTGCCGATCACCTTGCGGATGTCCGCCTTGACCGGCAGCTTATGGGTGCCGTCACCCAGGGCCATGAACGAGCTCTGGAACGGGTGGCCGTCGATGGTCCCCCGGACCTTGACCAGGCCCCTGGTGCCGAAGAACTCCACGGACTGCGGCCAGATCAGGTACGTCCAGCCTCCCTTGGCCTCGCTCTGCTGGAGCGTGGCGGTGAACTCCTTGAGCATGATCTGCCTCCTCTCGCAGCGTAGACGGCGCTGCGCGCCGGAACTCATCGCCAGCGGTACGGCGCTCCGCTCGCCCCTCCCGGACCCAGGCTGCCTGCGATGCCATACTGACCGCATGCCCCGGCGAGCAGCCTCAGACAACGGCGGCGCCGAGCCGCCGGCCACGCTCCGGTCGCAGCACGTCGAGGCCACCCGCCGCGCCGTGCTCGACGCGGCGCGCTCTTCGTTCGCCCGCAAAGGGTACGCGCAGACCTCGGTCGACGAGATCGCGGCCGCCGCCCGGGTCACCAAGGGCGCGGTCTATCACCACTTCGCCGGCAAGGAGGCGCTGTTCCGCGCCGTGCACGACGAGGTGGAGGCCGAGGCGCTGGCGCGCGTGGCCGGCGCCGGCGTCCCGGAGGGCGCCCCGATCGACCAGATCGTGGCTCAGGTGAACGCCTATCTCGACGCCGCCCTGGACCAGGAGATCCAGCGGATCACGCTGATCGACGGTCCGGCCGTGCTCGGCCTGGGCCTGGATGTTCCCGCCGACCAGCAACCAGGTCACGTTGCCCTTCGCCTGTTCATCGCCACCGCCATCGAGCACGGCCAGATCGCCGAGCTCGACCCCGACGTCCTCGCCCGCCTGATCGGAGGTCTGGCGCTGCAGGGCGGCCTGCTCATCGCGCGCGCCAGCGACCCCGACGTCACCAGGACCGCCCTCGGGCAGGCCCTCGGCGCGATGCTCCGGGGCCTGGCCCCGAAGCCGTAACCGCAGGACTTCCGGCACCCTTAAATACGTTGCCCCTCCAACATACCGAGAGTATGTTTTATAACTATGGAATCCGGAACGCTGGAAACCCGGCTCGGCCCGCTGGCCTGGCAAGCGTCAGGCCAGGGACCGGAACTCATCTTCTTCGCCGGGGCGCTCGCAAATCATGACCTGTGGCGTGACGTCATCGTCGCGCTCGAGGACCGCTACCGCTGCATCACCATCGACCTGCCGCTGGGGGCACACTCACGGCCGCTGTCGGCGGAGGCCGACCGGTCGGCGCCGTCGCTGGCCCGGCTGCTGCTGGACTGCCTCGACCTGCTCGGCGCGGATGACGCCACGGTGATTGCCAACGACACGGCTGGCGGCCTGCTCCTGCTCGCGCTGGGCAGTGACCACCCGGCACTGGCGCGGGTCGGCCGCCTGGTTCTCACGAACTGTGACAGCTACGATCAGTTCCCGCCCGATTCGCTCCGGAAGGCGTCGGCGCTGTGCCGTGCACTTCCCCGGCTCGCACGGGTCCTTGCCCGGCTGCAGTTCCGGGCGCCTGCCTTCCGGCGCAGGTTCGCCGCTGGCGTGGCCGCGAGCGGGCTGGACCACGAGCGCGCCGAATCCTTCCTCGGGCCGGCCCGGCGTGATCCGCGGGTGGCTGGTGATCTCGTCGCGGCCATGGCCGGCTTCCGCCCGCAGCTGCTCCTGCAGGCCGCCGACGCGATCCCGCGTTTCGACCGGCCGGTCCTGCTGGTCTGGGGCGATTCCTGCGACTTTTTCCCGATGGCTCATGCGCGACGGCTCGCCTCGCAGTTCCCGCGGGCCACGCTGGTCCCCGTTCCCGGCGCCAAGACGTGGGTCCCCGTGGATGATCCGGCCGTACTGGCCGGGGCCATCGCCGATTTCGTCCCAGCACCGGCGTCCTGACGGCTGCGGCTTAGAAATCGGTCAGCTGACCGATGTCTCTCCGTGCAATTTGCAGCACCATTTTTCCTGCAACCGGCGTCAGGTGCCTGTCCCGCAGGACGGCAGCTGCCCGGGGCCAGTTCACGCACCTCCGCGAAGGAAGCCCTCGCATGGATGAGCACCTGATGACACGCAAGCAGGTGGCATGCCTGTTCCGAGTGACCTCATCGGCGGTAGCGACCTGGGCGCGGCGCGGACGCCTGCCCGAGGTCCGCGATGAAACCGGCCGTCCCCGGTACCGGCGTACCGATGTGGAGGCGCTCCTCCGGAGCGGGTTCAGGCACCGGACGGGGACGCCCCGGCCTGCACACCGGGATGTCATCGGAAGGAGAACAGCATCGTGACCACCCAGTATGCCGGCTATGAGGCAGCCCCGGAAGAGATCACTCCCGCCCAGGAACCGGAATCGCCACAACCGCCGGCACGGCAGTGCACACGGTGCGGCGGCGTCGGCACGCACTACCTGACCTGCTCACGGCTCCAGCTGCCCGCTGGTTACCGTTTCATCGACGACGACCGGCCACCAGCGGCACCCAGGCGGCCCTCCGGCGGTCCGGGTCACCCGGACTGGCCGCGCCCGCCGCAGCGCTAGCCGCTCCGCGGCCGCGGTCATGTTGGCCCGGCGCCCCGCCGCGTGAGCGCCTCGGCCGCGGCTAGCTGACGCTGGGCGGCCCGGGTCATGAAGTCGCAGATCGTCTCGAGCTCGGCGTCGGTGTAGCCGGCGTACAGCTCCGCCAGCGCCTCGGCCCACGGGGCGAACAGCGGCGCCATCTCGGCGTAAACGCGCCCGGCGTCGGCGGTGACCAGGATACGGCGGCGATCATCGGGGTGCGGGGCCCGCCGGACATAGCCCTTGAGCTCGAGCCGGTCGATCAGGCCGCTGACGCTGGCGGGCGCGAGCCCGGTCTGCTGACCGAGCTCGGCATGGGTCATCGGCCCGGCCCGCAGCAGCAGGTCAACCGCCTTCTCCTCGGTCGCTGACAGGCCCCGCCGCGCGGCCACGGCGGTGTGGAACATCACCGTGGCCGTGCTGAGCTCGCGTCCGGCCAGGTTAAGCCGTTCGATGAGGTCAGCCCGGCCCGTCTCGCCCGGCTCCTGCTTCCCGGTTGACATGCGATCAGCTTATCGCTTATGTTTCGTTCGGTCGAACGAACTAATATCGGACGGGGCAAGGACGGGGTGAGGACAAAATGCGACGAGCATTGATCATCGGCGGTGGCGTCGCCGGGACGGTAGCCGGGCTGGCACTGCGCCAGGCCGGCTGGGAACCGGTCATCTACGAGGCCTACCAGCACTCGGCGGGGCTGGATCAGGGGGTGTTCCTGACCATGGCCGTCAACGGGCTCGATGCGCTGGCCGCGGTCGGCGCTGACGATGCGGTCAAGGCGCTGGGCTTCCCGACGGGGAAAATCCGCTTCACCACGGGCAGCGGCAAGGACCTCGGCGCCATGGCCATCGGGCCGGTGCTGCCGGACGGGACGGTCACCCGCACGGTCCGCCGCGCCGACCTGTACGGTGCGCTCTATGACCTGGCGGTCAGCCGGGGCGTGCCGATCGAGCACGGCAAGAGGCTGGTCGCCGCGGACAGCGCGGGCGGCCAGGTCACCGCTACGTTCGCGGATGGCAGCTCTGCCACCGGGGATGTTCTGATCGGCGCGGACGGGCTCCGCTCGGCCGTGCGCACGCTGATCGACCCAGCAGCCCCGCTCCCCCGCTACACCGGGATGGGCAACGTGGGCGGCTTCACCCGGACGGACGACATCGTGCCCGACGGCGGTGATTACCGGATGGTCTGGGGGAAACGCTGCTTCTTCGGGTACACGGTCAGCCCGGACGGCGAGGTGTGGTGGTTCGCCAACCCGCCGTCGCGCCAGGAGCTCACCCGTGAGCAGATCCGGGACATCAAGCCCGCCGAGGTGAGGGAGCACCTGATCGGCCTGCTGTCCGGGGACAGCAGCCCGGCGGCCCGGATCGTCGCCTCCACCACCAGCGACATCATCGCCGGCAACCAGTACGACATCCCGCGCGTGCCCGTCTGGCACCGCGACCGGATGATCATCATCGGCGACGCGGCCCACGCGGTTTCCCCCAGCACCGGCCAGGGCGTGTCGCTCGCCAGCGAAGACGCGGTGACGCTGGCCCGCTGCCTGCGCGACGAGCCGGACAGCCAGGCTGCGTTCGCCGCTTACGAGCGGCTGCGCCGGGACCGGGTCGAGCGCGTGGTCGCCTGGGGCGCCAGGATGGGCGGCACCAAGACGGCCGGGCCGGTCGCGCGGATCGTCCGCGACCTCATACTGCCCCGTATCCTCGCTAAGGGGTCCACGCCGGAGGCGATGGACAAGCAGGCCTGGATGTTCAGCCATCACATCGACTGGACGGCCAGGGGGTAACGAACCGGCGGGAACGTCCTCGCCGGCCAGCCACGGAAGGCTGATTGTGGCGGCGCCCGACATCACCTTCGCGCGGCTCGACGGCAGGCAGGCCGCCGGGCACGCGGATGAGTTGCAGGCCCTGCACGCCGAGGTCTACGCCGGGCCTCCGTACCGGCGGGTGGCGGACGCGGAACTGCTCGCCGAGCGGTTCCGCGTCCAGCGGCGGCAGCCCGGATTCGTCCTGGCCGAGGCCCGGAGCGGCGATTTCCTGGTCGCGTACGCGACCGGGATGCCGCTGCGCCCGTCGACATCGTGGTGGCGCGAGCTCACCTCTGCCCTGCCCGAGGATGTCACCGCCGAGCGGCCCGGCCGCACCTTCGCGCTGACCGAACTGCTGGTCCGCGCGCCCTGGCGGCGCCAGGGCATCGCCGAGACCCTCTATGACCTCATCATGGCGGGAAGGCCCGAGGAACGGGCCACGCTGGTCGTCTCCCCCGCCGCCACCGCCGCGCAGAACGCGTTCGCCAAGTGGGGCTGGCGCAAGGTCGCGCGCACGCGCGATCCCGACGCCGCGCAAGCCGTGTCAGACGTGCTGCTCACTGACCTGCCCGCCGGCCGCGGCTAGCGGTCCGGCCGGGCAGCCGGGCCCGCAACCGCGCCTACCGGCGAGGCTGCTGAGCGC